>JALZWC010000546.1 GCA_023300255.1 Saprospiraceae bacterium
CCCTATTCCAATGTAAACAAGCCCCCCCCATCCTCCCAATAACAGAACAAGAAGTAGCCACCAAATGGGCAGAAATATCCCTACACATTGCCAAATATACAAAAGCAAATTCCCCAACCTATGCTTCCAGATGTTTCGGATATATAGGCTTAACGATGTATGAATCAATCGTACCAGGCTATGAAAATTATAATTCAATGACAGGTCAATTAAATGATCTCCCAAGCTTACCAATACCCGAAAAAGAACAAGAGTATAACTGGGTACTATCCCTCAACGCTGCTCAAGCAGCAATTATAAAAAACTTATATCAACAAACAGCAGATAGCAATAAAGTCAAAATTGATTCTTTAGAAAATTTGATCCTTCAAAGTGTCTCGTACAAGATAGCAGACAAAGCAATTATTGATCGTTCCGTTGCCTTTGGAAAAGACATCGCCAATCATATTTTTGAATGGGCAAAAACGGATGGCGGACATCGTGCCTATTTAAATAATTTTGATAAAACGATGGTGCATCCTACTTTTCTAGGATCTTGGAAACCCCCTTTATTTGCACAGTCTTTTAGTCATCATCCTTTGCATCCTACCTGGGGAAAGAATCGAACTTTCGGAAAGGAAAATACAGAACTATCTTTACCTGAATTCATCTCCTACGACACCGCTAGCACTTCTGCCTATTACCAACAATTCAAAGAAGTATATGATAAAGATTTAACCCTAACTCAAGCAGAAAAAGAAACTGCTCTTTGGTGGGGGGATGATCCAGATGACACCTTTACACCGCCGGGGCACTCCTATTATATAGCTACAATTATTATAAAGAAAAAAAATCCACCGCTTATCGAATGTGCAGAAACCTATGCGCGAGTAGGTATGGCAGTAGGAGATGCGTTTATAAAATGTTGGAAATGGAAATATCATTTCTTTTCAGAACGACCGAATACTTTCATTCCACAATTCATTGATGAGCAATGGGAATCTTTTTGGCCTGATCCACCTTTCCCTTCTTTTCCTTCGGGGCATGCTATTCAAGCTGCTGCTGCCGCCACAGTATTTATTGATCTGTTTGGCGAATCTTTTCCTTTCGTAGATGAAGCGCATGTGGGTAGAGAACGAGATGAAATCAGAGAGGTCGATTTTGTGGCTCGCCCTTTTACAACTTTCTGGGAAGTGGCTATGGAAACGGCTGATTCTAGATTTTATGGAGGTATACATACGGAACAAGATAATCGAGTTGGCTTGGAGGAAGGGGCTAAAATTGCGGGGCATATTAATGGGTTGAATTGGCGAAAGAATGAGGAATAAAATTTGATGTGGCATATAACATGTTGATTTTTTAACACATAGGCACATAGAACACATAGCCTATGTGCTCTATGTGCCTATGTGTTTAGATAAAATTCTAATTGTGTTCTTTATTTTGTCCAACTACTTATAAGAGCTATTTAATCCTGAAACTATCGAATCAAAGAATGAAAAATATACTTTACGTTATCCTCTTAATAATTATTTTCAATAACACCCTACTTAGTCAAGCCCGCTTTACTGATGTAACCAAGCAAGCTGGTATTGACCATCAATTTGGCGTATACGATGGATTCTTAGGAGGAGGAGTTTGCGTATTTGATTTAAATAAAGACGGCTATGAAGACCTCTATTTAACAGGAGGTATTAATGAAGACATCCTCTATTTAAATCAAAAAGATGGGACTTTTAAAAACATATTGGAAGAAGCAGGATTAGGTATTACGAAGCATTACGCTACCCAAGGGGTCGCAGGAGCAGATGTCAATAAGGATGGCTGGATAGATTTATTTGTGACCACTATTACAACGACCGATAGTGTGAAATTAATACCAAGAGCGAAGAATTTATTTTTCCTAAATAATGGAGACAATACCTTTCGGGACGCTACAGAAGCTTATGGAATAGATCAAATGAATTCTTTTAGTACTGGGGTTAGTTTTGGAGATTTTAATGCAGATGGTTATCCCGATGCTTATATAGGAAATTACTTTCACGATTATAAGGGCGAGTTAAACGAGATAAGTGATGCCACGATTGTCAACGCCAATAACACGGCAAAAGGATATTTATTAATCAATAGAAATGGACAATACTTTGAAGATGTCTATCAACAGTATGGCATGACCCATAAAGGCTTTGGCTTTGGTGGTGTCTTTACAGATTTTGACAATGATGGGGATTCGGATTTATTAGTGAATCATGATTTCGGCTATAAGGCTAAACCTAATTATTTACTGCGAAATGAATACCCTAAAAAGAATTTCACCTATGTAGAAAAAGACTTAGAGATGGATCTGAAAATTAATGCAATGACAGCCGCTGTTGGTGATTATGATAATAATGGTCTGTTAGATTATTTCATTACTAATATTCGTTTCAATGTCTTTATGGTCAACCAAGGAAAAGGACAACCTTTCGTAAATAAATCAAAAGAATTAGGGACCCAATTATTTAAGATCAGTTGGGGCGCTAACTTTGGAGATTATGACCATGATGGAGATTTAGATCTATTTGTTGCCAATGGGGATTTAAATCCAAATTGCACCCCGATGAATAATTTCTATTATGAAAACAACAATAATACATTTGAAGAAGTCGCCTATAAAGTTGGCGTGAATGATTATGGAATTAGCCGAGGTTCTGTTATTTTTGACATAGAAAATGATGGAGACCTAGATCTTTTAGTGGTTAATCAAAATCCAGTACTAGCCTACCCTATTCCTTCAAAAACAATTTTATATAGAAACGATTCTACTCATGGCAATTGGATTAAAATCGCCTTAGCAGGAATCAATGCTACGACTAATGGATTAGGTGCAAGAATTAAAATAAAAAGTGGCGATACCTATATGATTAGAGAAATAGATGGCGGCGGGTCTAGTCATTTGTCTCAAAATTCTACTATTGCACATTTTGGTTTAGGAGCTGCGATACAAGTTGATTCGATTAGTATTACTTGGCCTGGTGGTAAGCAACAACATTTAATTAATCAAGCTAGTAATCAATTAATTACGGTTCAAGAAATACCTAACAAATCGAGTAATACGCTTTATTATGGGCTAGTGTTCATTGCTTTAATTGGAATAATTTTCTTTATTTTTCGCTCTAAAATAGCGTAATAATTGATAAATTAATGGTTTTCAAAAAGATGGTTTGATGGTTAATTAAAGGGAACGAAAAATGTTTTTCGTTCCCTTTAAGGAATGGTGAAAAAATAAATTCACATTTTTGGCTGCTTCTTTTATACCTATTTTCTCCTTTAAAAACAGTCATAGTATCAACAATACTCCCGTTTTTAAAGAAGAAACTAGGAACAAAATAATCTACCCAAGAATGTAAATTTAT
>JALZWC010000547.1 GCA_023300255.1 Saprospiraceae bacterium
ATTAAGCATAGCTGGGCTACGGTTCCTTTTTTAGGATTTCTTAGAAGGAAAAAGGGCAGTTTAAAATGGCTAATTTATTCTTTCACTTTGCCTTAGAGGAAGGCGTTTTGTTTTTTGATGAAAATTTAAGGGAATCAGTTTTTACAATATTTTGCTTCTCATTAAACTACCTATTCAAATAGTTATATTGTATAATTTAAAATACAAAGGTAATAAAATAAATGACGTTATGTCATTTATTTTTGAAAAAATATTTAATTTTGTTTTTTCAATAAAATTTTCTTAATTAGTCAGGTATAAATTATTTTTAACTTTCACAGATACTAGTTAACTACTAAAATGGGTAAAAGAGCAGCCAATAAGGTAAGAAACGAGCAAGAAATCTTGGAAACCGCTATTCAGCTTTTCATAAAAAATGGAGATGAAGAAACGACGATTGGAGATATTGTAGCAGCGACTAGTTTAGCAAGAGGAACTTTCTATAATTATTTTAAAAGTAAAAAGGAGATCTGGGATAAAATTATTGCTGATTTAATGCAGGATTTGCACAAAAATGCTTTTAAAGAAAGAAGTCAATCTACTACTGTTCGGGAGTTTATTTATGAATCCTTCTTTGCAGCATTAACGATTTTTGATACCACTCCTAATCGGGAGTTAATTGCAAAGAACCCTGCTTCTTTCAGAGATGCCTTTTTTAGAAATCAAGAGCTTGATGTGATTATTAGTATTTTTGAAAGAGATATGCGTAGTAGTAATTTATTTAAAGGTATGCCTGATTATTTTTATAAAATGACGGTTTACTCAATGCTAGGGGCTAGCTTGGAGATATTGATTCAATCCTACTTAAGAGGGGACGGTTATACAGCAAAACAGATTACCGAGTATATTACTTTGATATTTGAGAAGAGCTTGTTGGCAGTTGATTTTAAGCACAACGAATTGAATTGATTCAGTAATCAACCCCATTCCAATCGCTGTCCTCTCTTTTTGATCAATGCTAAATAAGCCATTTTGCGTTGGTCTTCTAAAAAGCTACTATTAATTAAATCCTCCCATTTTGGAATGACTGACTGGATTTTTTCTTCTACTTTTGTAATGCTATGTTCTTTTAATTCTAATCGTTCTTTTCCTAAATAATCAATTAAGTCCTTTCGCTTAAATCGACTCCGCTTACCAGCAAGCGTAAGTGCCATTTCTTCTCCACCATCCATTGCTAAGGTGCTATTCAATAAATCATAAGCAGGAGAAAATACTACCTTGTTATTCTTTGTAAGGAGAGAGAAATTTTTGATATACATATCTTCATTTCCAATTAAGAAAGAAAATAAAACTAACTTAAAGAATTTGATTTTTTCAATGACAGGAAAAGTACAATAGCGATCAATCAAATGAATGACTTGCTCAATAGAAAAATCATACTTTGTATCCCTACTCTTTCCAGCCAATTGGGAAAAATCTTCCACTGGTAATTTTTGATTTCTACCGACTCTATCAAATCGTTTAATAAAATAACTGAGACTACCGTCTTTGCTATAGATCATACCGTGAAGAGGTACTTCAATACCAACAACTTTCGCCATTCGCATACTTACATCTTCATTTTCAGGTAATTGCTGATAAATATCACTTTGGGGCTTAATGATATATTTTCCCTTTTGATTAACAATTGTGAAGGTCGAATTTCTAGTATCCAAATTAGCACTGAGCTTTGGTTGAACTCCCTGAATAGACATTCGTTTCATCCTTACCGCAGCTTCTTTTCTTTGTTCTTGTGCAGAAAAAGGTAATGCTTCTAAATTGACTAGTGATTTACTTAGCATTTTTAATCCTATAGCTGAATATTGCTTGGCTCCACAATATTGATAAGAGATAGGGCATCTATTCATGCGTCGTCATTTTTTACAGTAACTGCTCCTACTAAATCTTCCCCGACCGCCAATAACTGAGAAAAATAATCTTTTTTATCTATTTTTAATTGTCGAAGTAAGCCATCCAACATAATTCCTTCTGGCAAGACCCCATCAAAAAATGGAGGAAATGTATTATAAGAAAAATATTGTTGCTCAACTGGCATAGTTAAAGAAATAGGCAATCCTTCATAGTCGGCTACATATTCAAAAGTATAGCTTTCTTTATCAGTAGATTCTGTTAGAAAACCTGCTAATTTATCCTGCATGTATACACTAACTTTTCTCATGATGGTATTTTTTCATTAATGGACTCTCTAATTCTATACGAATATTCAAAACTGCCAATAGTTTGAATAAAGTTTTGAATTGAACAGTGTCTTTACCATGTTCAACATCATAAATCGCCGTCTTGCCTATACCAGCTAAACGTCCACATTCTACTCTAGACAAACCACTTATTTTACGGTGGTACTTAATAGCTTTTCCTATTTCTATTATATCCATTTTACTGCTTTAACAGTAAAAATAGATATTTTAAAAGGATATCAAAAATAAACAAAGAGATAATTACTGCTACAACAGTAATTAATAGAGATAATAGTATTTTAGAACAGATAGAAGCCCTTTTTACTGCCAAAGCAGTAAAAAAATAAATATTTATAGGTAATGCCAATCAAGAGCTAAATTATTGATTGCAAAAAAAAAGAGTTGACTATACAGGGTCGACCCTGTAAGAAAAGAGTATTAAAAATAGTTTACTATCTCTTTATAGTCAATAATTTAGTCCTTAATTCGCATATGTAATAACTAATATAGTAGGTAAACAAATACTAAACGAAGGGTATC
>JALZWC010000548.1 GCA_023300255.1 Saprospiraceae bacterium
AAACATCTTTTTCCGTCTAAGAAACCGAAAAAATAAGTCCGTAGCCCTGCTATCCTGCCTGGCGGCTCGACAGGTGCACTGATTTTTTCAATTCCTTAGCCGAAAAAAACCGCTCGACTGGGTAGTGGGCGAGTCTAGTTCCTAAATTTACCCGTTTAATTAACACGACCTACTTATTTATTATTTATTCTTAAAAAATGAGCAACGAGACAAAAGTAGGCATATTGGCAGTTGTAGCCATAGCATTATTCGTATTTGGCTTTAATTTTCTAAAAGGGCTAAATCTGCTTAGTAATTCTACCATATTATATGCTTCCTACGAAAATGTGAGTTCTCTTACTGTTTCTACACCAATTTTCATTAATGGCTTGCAAGTAGGGGTAGTAAAAGATATTTATTTTAAAGATGATCTGCAAACGATCGAAGTAGAAATGAATATTGAGGATGGTTACCGAATACCTAAAGGTGCGGAAGCAGTTATTACTAGTGCTAGTTTAATGGGTGGGGTTGTACTCAACTTGAAGTACAATACTGTGTGTGGTGGACCAGATTGCGCCCAAACTGGAGACCACATAAAAGGAAGGCTAGCAAGTGTCCTAGAAGGTGTTGTCGGAAGTACAGGAGAAGTTAACGAATACTTGAAAGAAGTTCAGACAGAAATAAGGCCTATTATGGACAGTTTGAAGGCAAATATAGCGGACCCCAATTCAGATGATGCTATTTCTAAAAGTGTTCGAGATATTGCGGTGGTTTTAGAAAATCTAAAGGCATCTACTTCTAATTTGAATAAAATAGTCCTGAGTTCTAGACAGCCGATGAATGGAATTTTGGCGAATGCTCAATCTTTAACAGGAAGTTTGGACCAACGAAGTAAAGATATTCAAGGGATTTTAGTAAATACAGATTCTTTGACCAGTAAACTGAATAATTTACAAATAGAAGCCACTTTAGCTAGTACTAACGAAGCGATTGCTAGTTTGACAAATACAATGACTACTGCAGATAAGGCAGTAGGACAGCTAAATTCTTTATTAGAAAAATTGAATAACGGAGAAGGAGCGATTGGCAAACTACTGAGTGATGATTCTGCTTTAGTGTCTCTTTTTAGCGCTGCAGAAAGAGCAGATACGTTATTTAAAGATATTAAAGAGCGACCATATAGATACATGCCAATCAAAAGCAGACGTAAGATCAAGAAGTATGATCGTCAAGATGCGAACAATTAGTTACGTTAAAATAAACTAAAAAGGCACAGAGTTATTTTTTCTCTGTGCCTTTTTTTGTCTCATTACTAGACGTGATTTTTTAACCACATAGGTACATAGGGCACATAGTTATGACCTACTATGTGCCCTATGTACCTATGTGGTTAAAAAAATATATTGTGTCCTTTATGTTTGTACAACTAAGTACTAAGACTCAAATATAATTGCATTTCCACTTTCCTGCCAAGTCACGAAATCCTTTTTAAAACGAGTATGGATTTTTGGTCGTTTTACCTTTAAAGTAGGAGTTAATAAGCCACTTTCCACCGTCCAAGGTTCTTTCGTAATAATTATGTTAGATACTCTTTGATAGTTCGGTAATGCGGTGTTGACCGTTTTTAGGGTACTTTCTAGACTCGCTTTTAAATCAGATTGGGATTTTCCTAAGCCAATTTCCGAAGGATAAACCATTATTAATGGTTGCTGACAACCTAATCCAACAATACAAACCTGCTCTAGATCTGTATTCGTTTCAAAATGCTTTTCTATTTTAGCAGGAACAATAAACTTCCCTTTTGCCGTTTTGAAAGTATCTTTAACTCTCCCAGTAATAAATAAATATCCCTCATCATCTATACGACCTTGGTCTCCAGTATGTAACCAACCTCCTTTCAATGTTTCGGCTGTTTTTTCAGGAGACTTATAATAGCCGGCCATATTCCAAGGAGCTTTAAACAAAATTTCCTGTGTATCTGGATCTATTCTAATTTCAGATCCAGGTTGAGTTTTTCCAACAGAGCCTGGTTTATTTTCATCAGCCATTAAGAAGGTCGCAACTGCACAGTTCTCTGTCATACCATATCCCTCTGCTAGCGGAAAGCCTAAACTATGAAACCAGTCTTTTTGTTCTTGTGTCATTGGAGCTGCCCCAGATACGACCACTCTCGCTTGATCTAAACCTAAACCTGTTTTAATTTTCTTCTTAATCATTCCCTTTACAACAGGAATCTTTAAGAGGGTATTCAATTTCTTCTGTGGCATTTTAGATAGCACACCCATTTGTAGCTTCGTCCATATACGAGGTACCGCAAAGAAAATTGTTGGCCGGGTATCTGATAAATTCTTACCAAACATAGCTAGTGACTCTGTGAAAGAAATCGTACCACCATAGTTAATACAAGTACTTTCTACAATGACTCGCTCTGCAATATGATTTAATGGTAGAAAAGAAAAAAAGCGATTATCTCCTGTAAAGGATATTTGTAGATTATTAGAATCTTCCATTAATTTCTTGGTCGCTGCATTGATATTATTCTTTAATACCACCCCTTTAGGCGTACCAGTAGTCCCAGAAGTAAAAACAATCGTCCAAGTATCCTCCATTTTAGGTTCAGGAGTTCCTTGTATTGGTTCAAATTTATTTATAAATTCTTCCCATTGGTGTCCACGAGTTACTTTTGAATTAGCTTCATAATGTGGAAAAGTAATAAGGGGCATATCTTCTGGAATGCCTTTTTTCATTTCATCCCACACCTCCATTTTACCTACAAATAGAGCTTGCACATCTCCTAGCTTTAAAACCTCGCTAATTTGGTCGGAAGTAAGGGTCGGAAAAAAAGGGACAGACACATACCCAGCCATCATAATAGCCAAATCTGCAATAACCCATTCTCTACAGTTCTTGGATACTAAGCCAACGTGTGCTTTGTCGGGTAAACCTAAAGACTTTAAACCAGTAGCTAGTTTCCTTGCTGTTTGTCCTACTTCTCCCCATGTATAGGTCTCCCATTTATCTCCAAAAGGTTGTAGAAGGAATGGTTTATTCGCTGATTGCTTTTCCCATTTATAAAAATTGCCGATAATTGTTGATGCTTCCATAGATAAATAAGAATAGTATTTTAATTGTTAAAGGGTGCTTAGAATAATATTTTCCTTAAAAGTAAGATTTAGTTTGGAATACTTTAAATATCTGATAGAGTTTTTCCTACGAAAAGTTATATATAACTTCTTATACTACTGTGCATTTTAAAAGAACAGAGAAGAAATATTCTTTGAGAAATTGGGTAAATAGGCTTGACAGTAAAGTCAACAAGCCTATTATTTAGAGAAGGGTTTTTATGTGAAAAATAAATTAAAATAATTTAATCTATTTAAATATTTGAAAATCAATGTTTTATGTTTGTAAAATGCTTTTTATGAAAATACACATTATGATTTGGCATAATATTTACAATAAAGAAAGTATAAGTTCATTAAATATATTGATACAGATTTATAGGAAGTTTTTTTTGTCATATTAGGCAATCAATTAATACTTCAAGGAAAAGAAGTTCTAAAATTGCGCTATAGCAAAAACTATAACTTCTCTTCCTTAAAATCTATTTGCTCGGCAATATTTTATTGTCGGGCAAAGATTAAAAATTCTCTGTATTATTTCTTCTAAAAGAATGCTTTTTGGCATTATATTTGAAAAATAATAATATATAAAACGTTAACAAATTATCTTTAAAAGATATTTGTTGAACTTCATCCCTTCCCGATACCGACCCAGTTAAAACGATACTAATATTATAGTATCCGTTTAAAAAAAAATCGCATTATATCCTTTTGGTATAACCAAATATTGAATTTGGTTTAATACTAGATGTCATTTTTGATACATCTAGTGATCCAAGTCATTATCTACAAATAATGTCTTCATATAGTCGTATGATAAAAGAAAGTACTTAGTACTTTTAATCATATAGAGCGATCACAATTACAATTAATTATCCTTTTTTATAAACCGTAACCGATTTAAGTAGTTTTAAATTGGCAGGAAAAGCTAATGCTTACTGCCGACTGATTTAAGTATTGCAACTAAAATTAGTAAGAATTCACACAATGAAACAGCGATAGAATACTTCTTTCCTAACTGC
>JALZWC010000549.1 GCA_023300255.1 Saprospiraceae bacterium
AAAAGAACCGTAGCCCAGCTATGCTTAGTTTTTCAGAATTCCTTAGAGTAAAAAATGACTAGCTTAAAACGACTAATTTATTCTCACTTTTTGCCTTAGTAGTCCTTCCAGTTAATATTGACGGGTGATTTGGCGACTTGGAAAGCGGTGAAGTAGGATGGAAGAAAATGTAGGATTGAACACGGAGACAGAGAGGTACGGAGAATTATAGAGTTAAAAAATAGACTCTTGTAGAGAATGGTATAGAGTGGCATCAATTTTTTAAATTGGCGACATTCGACTAGTGTCTCTGTATTTTTTCTATCTCAAAGGCTCCTTCAAAATAGCATAAATAGTCTTAATCCCATCCACATAATTACCTAACCGAATATTCTCATTCGGACTATGCTGGTTATTATCCCTATTCACCGTAGGGACGGTTACCGCAGGTATACCCAATTCATTAACAAAAGGGGAAATAGGAATACTCCCACCAGAAGTCCGTTGTTTAATAGGCGTTTCGTGGAAAGCATTCGTTAACGCTTTATCTAACCAAACACCTATATTCGAATCAAAATCTGTGCGGAAAGCTAGATAGGAGATTTCAGAACTGAATTGGCAGATTCTAGAATGCTGCGCTCGTTCTTGTTTATTTGGAGCTTGGTCTGTCAAATAATAGCCTTCTGCTTGAATATGTTCTCGCACTAATTTGAGCAATCTATTTGGATCGCTTTCTAATACCAATCGAATATCAATCTCAGCAGTTGCACTAGAAGGCACAATCGTTCTTACTTCCTTGCCCACCCATCCAGATAGCATACCTCTGACATTAAGAGAAGGATATTGCAAACTTTCTTGATAAGTATTCGCCACACTATCGCTTGATGCTATTCCCATGGTATAATTGATGACCCTTTCATCATCGGGAACGGAACGTAGTATTTTCTTTACCTCCTGCGAGACAGTGATCCCATCATAAAAACCAGGGATCGTTACTCTGCCATCCTTATCCTTCATACTAGCAATTAATTGAGACAAACGAACAGCAGGGTTCGGAATGTAGTTGCCATAATGTCCACTATGTTGTGGAAAGTAAGGTCCAAATACCTTAAGTGTAATGGTAGCAATTCCTCTAGCACCAAAGGTCAAGGTAGGTCGATTAGTACTATGTCTAGGACCATCAAAAATAACTAGCATATCAGCGGACAACTCTTCTTTGTAATCTACAACTGCTTGTGGCAGATTGGGAGATCCCAATTCTTCCTCAAAATCCATGATGACCTTCATATTATAATTCGGCGAAAAGCCTTCAACACCAATCATGTCCATAGCTGTCAAAAACATATTGACAGCTCCCTTAGAATCTGAAGTAGATCGAGCGAAAATGCGCCACTCTGGATTGATTGGCTCGGTATATAGTTTTTCCCAATTTATTTGTTCCCAGCCTCCTTCTTTCCCTTGTTTCTTTAAAACTGCCTCATAAGGATTATCTTGAAACCAATGAGTAGGGTCTACAGGTTGTCCATCTACTTGTAGGTAAATTAAAACTGTTTTTGCATTAGTTTGCGTCGATTTTCGTTCTGCTAATAAGAGAGGAACAGCAGGTGTATTTAATCTTTTTGTTGTAAATCCTCTTTTTGTAAAATGTTTCTCACACCATTGAACATTGAGTTCCATATCCTCTGGATGATGTGCGTCATTTGGAATAGACAATAATTCTTTTAGCTGTGGTAGAGAGGCTTTTGCATAGGTTAGAATATCTTTATCTGCTATATTTTGTGCTATTAGGCTGCCACTCCAGAAAAATAACAATATAGATAAATTGTATTTTATTAATTTCATTATTAATGATTAGGTTTAAACTTGATAATACCAAGGTACAAATAAGTATGTTTTTTTGTATCTGACCTAATAAATACTTACTTTTAAAGTCTTAACCTATCATCGTTCCCCAACGATAAAACCTCCCTTAAATTCCCTCTCCCAATTGGTTATTGATTTAATCTAAATATCCAGTGCCTTATATTTTTATAGAATGTAATCTATAGGACTGGTAGTTATCAAACTACACAAATGATTATTTTAGGTATCTCTGCCTTTTACCATGACTCTGCAGCAGCCATTGTCAAAGATGGACAGGTAATAGCAGCAGCTCAAGAAGAACGTTTTACTAGAAAAAAACAAGATGCTTCCTTTCCCTCCAATGCAGTAAAATATTGTCTTAAATATGCAGGTACTACAATAGATCAACTAGATGCAGTTGTTTTTTATGATAAACCGCTATTAAAATTTGAGCGACTTTTAGAAACCTATTATGGCTTTTCGCCAAAAGGCTTAGCTTCTTTTGTTACGGCGATCCCTGTGTGGCTACGAGAAAAAATGTTTTTAAAAAGAGTGATTCGGCAGGAATTAAGGGAGATAGAAAGTTATGACAAAAAGAATCTGAAACTCTTATTTCCAGAGCATCACTTATCTCATGCAGCGAGTGCTTTTTATCCATCTCCCTATGAGGAAGCGGCTGTGTTAACTATTGATGGGGTAGGCGAGTGGGCAACGGCAGGGATCTATAAAGGCGATGGCAATAAAATGGAGGTTTTGAAAGAATTACAATTTCCACATTCTGTGGGTTTATTGTATTCTGCTTTTACTTATTTTTTAGGTTTCAAAGTAAACTCTGGAGAGTATAAACTAATGGGCTTAGCGCCTTATGGTAATCCCAATTCGCCCCAAGTACAAGAATTTATACAAATTATAAAATCGACTTTAGTAGATTTAAAAGAAGATGGTTCCATTTGGCTCAACCAAGATTATTTTAGTTATGCAACTGGTTTGAGAATGGTCTATGATAAAAAATGGACCAATTTATTTGGCTTCCCTCGTAGAGATGCCAATGAAGAATTAGAACAACACCATTGTAATTTGGCCATGGCTATTCAAATGGTCACAGAAGAAGTCGTTATTAAAATGGCGAAAGAGGCCAAACGGTTAACCAATTCTAAAAATCTATGCATCGCTGGTGGAGTCGCTTTAAACTGCGTGGCGAATGGAAAATTATTAGAAGAAAACATTTTCGAAAACATTTTTATTCAACCTGCTGCTGGAGATTCGGGCGGAGCATTAGGAGCCGCTTTAGCTGCAGAGTATTTATATTTTGAGCAAGATCGGGAAATAGACCCTACTAAAATGGATGGCGTAAATGGTTCTTATTTAGGACCAGAATACGCTGATTTAGATATAGAGTTAAGCGTTAAAAAATTTGATGCACATTATACTAAAATAGAAGATTTTTCAAAATTGACTACAAAAGTCGCTGACCTAATAACCAATAGCAATGTCGTAGGTTGGTTTCAAGGAAGAATGGAATTTGGTCCAAGAGCTTTGGGTAATAGAAGCATTTTAGGAGATGCTAGAAATGAGGAGATGCAAAAGAAGTTGAATCTAAAAATAAAATACAGAGAAGGATTTCGACCCTTTGCGCCGTCTATATTAGCAGAAGATGCGGATCACTTTTTTAAGATGAATCAAGCCTCTCCTTATATGTTAGTAGTCGTTCCTGTCGCTGATGAGCGGAGAGCTAATATTCCCGACAATTACTATGACCTACCTTTAATGGAACGCCTATACATTCAACGTTCGGATGTACAAGCGATCACTCATGTAGATTTTTCTGCTCGAGTACAAACAGTATATGAATCCACTAATCCAGAATATTATCAACTCTTAAAAAGTATTAAAGCTAAGACAGGTCACGGTATTGTAGTCAACACCAGTTTTAATGTAAGAGGAGAACCAATTGTTTGTTCACCAGAAGATGCTTATCGCTGCTTCATGCGAACAGAAATGGATTATTTGGTGCTAGGTAATTATTTGTTTAAAAAATCAGATCAACGAGAATGGGATAAGAAAGATAAGTGGCAGGAAGAATTTGTATTGGATTAATAAAAGGAGTCAGGCGTCAGGAGTCAGGCGTCGGGCAGCGTACACGTGTATTTTGCCTGACGCCTGACTCCTGACGCCTGACTTCCTAAAAAAGACTTATGGAATTTTTAACAGACTTATGGTCCTTCATGAAGGAACGAAAAAAATGGTGGTTATTACCAATGATTTTGGTATTAGCATTGATTGGTGCTTTAGTAGTCATTGGTGGTAGTAGTGCAGTTGCACCGTTTATCTACACTTTATTTTAGGTAGGGAGTAAAGGAGATTCTGGAATATGGAGGCATGGAGATGTAGTAATTCAATTAAGGCATTACAAAATAATAAATTAAACATTTATGACTGCCCTTTTAACTTGTAAGAAATGCTAAAAAATGAACCATAGCCCTGCTATGCTTAATTTTTGACCATTCCTTACAAGATAAAATGACTAGCCCTAAACGTCCACTTTATTACTTTGTAAT
>JALZWC010000550.1 GCA_023300255.1 Saprospiraceae bacterium
CTTATCACAATAATTTCAAAAATAGAAAAGCGATATACCGTCCTTACTTTTTTAGGATAAAATGTACAGAGTAAAAAACTTCTTTCAATTATAATGCCTCCCATCAAAATAGGCATACTTAAAAAAGGATCTAAATAACTATCTAAAAAAGGAAGTGGCCAGTGTCCTATTTTTTGAGTGATTTGATGGCTCAAAAGGACAAGAAGACAAACGATCCATATGCTTAATTGCTTTGATGACATCGCCCTATTTTTAGATAACTGCCATGAAAGCGACTATCAAACCTATCAATGCAAAAGGAGAGATAGCAATCATGAGGAGAATACCCACAATTCGGATGGATATTTTGAAGATAGTCATTAATATGGAATCCTCTTTATTTAGAGTCGCCAAATTATTCCACCATTTGAAAGAATCTGCGGCTTTGTCTAGTAATAAATCCGTTGGTTTTTTATCAGAATTAGGTTCGTTGTTATCGGGTAGGTCGGGCATATGAAGAATTTAGAAATAGTATTTTGACAAGTTTATTCAACGACTAAAAGTAGTTGATAATTATATAGCATACTCGTCAATTTAATTTTTTATAATATTGAAACAAATGATTTTTAGCATACAGCGCATACGAGTGTAACTGCTGGTTGATATACATTTTTACAGGGACGAAGCTATGCTCTTTAGGAAAAGTTTCAAAATATCATTTCTACAGACAGGGCCGAGGCGATGCCCCTAAAACACTAAAAAAGGAGCGTAGCTTCGGGCCTGTCTGTAGGAAAAAACACTTGATCCAGAACTAAGGAGCGTAGCTTCGGCCCTGTATCTGCATCAAACATCAGTTATGTCCGAGAGTACTAGTTGGATGAACTTATCAAATTTTTTATTAATTTTTACAAAAATAACCAATTCTAAGCAGTTCCTACTCTACACAATTCCTTACCTTTAAGCCCGTATGAAACAAACAGCATTTATTCTATTCGTTATAGGTTTAATTACACTTGCCTCTTGCCAAGAGGAAAAGAACCTACCTTTATTTGTATCCCATACAAGCGAAAAAACAGGCATTGACTTTAATAATATTCTAGAAGAAACAGATTCTTTTAACATTATTCAATACCTCTACCATTATAATGGTGGCGGTGTTGCTATAGGGGACATCAATAACGACCAACTACCTGATGTTTTTTTTACAGGTAACACCATGGCTAATCGCCTCTACCTTAATAAAGGAAATTTTCAATTTCAAGATATAACAAAAAGTGCAGGAATCGTAAAAGAAGGCAATTGGTCAACAGGTGTTTCTATGATAGATATTAATGCCGATGGATGGTTAGATATCTATGTTTGTCAAGTTGGGGGATATAAGAATTTTAAAGGTCGGAATCAACTATTTATCAATCAACAAGATGGCACTTTTACCGAGCAAGCGAAAGCGTATGGCTTAGATCAGGAAGGCTTTTCTACACAAGCAGCTTTTTTAGATTATGATTTGGATGGAGATTTAGATATGTATTTACTATGCCATTCTGTTCATTCCAATAGTGGATTTCGAGATAGGAAATTAAGAACTACCTATGATGAAAAAGCGGGAGACAAATTATTCCAAAATCAATTAGCCGAAGGAAATGGTTTTGTAGAGGTGAGTCAACAAGCAGGTATTTATAGTGGAAAGTCTGGTTATGGTTTGGGTATAGCGATTAGCGATATAGACCAAAATGGATGTCCTGACATATATGTGGGAAATGATTTTCATGAAAATGATTTTGTGTATCTGAATAATTGCGATGGTACTTTTAGGGAACAGTCAGAGCAACTATTCGGGCATACTGGTAAATTCTCTATGGGGAATGATTTAGCCGATCTTAACAATGATGGTTTATTGGAAGTCTTAACAATGGATATGAAACCTGCTAAAGAAGCAATCTATAAAAGTTCAGCAGGTATTGATGCCTATGATATTTATCAGTATAAAATAGGTTTTGGATATGCAGACCAACTACCTAGAAATATGCTACAATGGAATAGGGGCAATGGGCATTTTTCTGATATCGGAGAATTAGCTGGAATTGCAGCAACAGATTGGTCTTGGTCTGGATTAATTGCAGATTTTGATAATGATGGTTGGAAAGACATTCATATTAGTAATGGAATTGTGCGCCGTCCCAATGATTTAGATTATTTAAAATATAGTTCTAATCAACAAATTCAAACTGCTGCATCTGATTTAGAATTGGCGCAAAAAATGCCCTCAGGAAAAGTGTCTAACTATTTTTTTAAAAACAATAAAGATTGGACTTTTACAGATCAATCTGTTGATTGGGGAATTCCATCGACTTCTTATTCTAACGGAGCAGCCTATGCAGATTTGGATCAAGATGGAGACTTAGATTTAGTGGTTAATAATATCAATGACCCTGCCTTTGTTTTTGAAAACAAATCTAATGAATTAACTAGTAATAATTATTTAAGTGTTCATTTAAAAGGGGCTGCTAAAAATCCATTTGCTATCGGTGCAAAAGTTACCGTCTTTGCCAATGGATCGCAACAATATCAAGAATTAAATCCTGTAAGGGGTTGGCAGTCATCTGTAGATTATGCTTTGCATTTTGGTTTAGGAGATGCTGCAATCGTGGACTCTATAAAGATTATTTGGCCTATTGGGAATACTGAATTCTTAACAAATGTTGCTATTAATCAAATCCTTTCTATAAAAGAAAAAATTACTAGTACTACCAATATTAGAGCGATAGCCAACGTGTCGGACACCTCCGAAGGTGTCCGACACGTTTCAAAACCAAAGACTCCTACAAATAAAAAACTTTCTTTTAAATCGATAGATTCTTCTGAACTTCAAATCAACTTCACCCACCAAGAAAATCGTTTTTTTGATACTAATCGAGAACAATTAATGCCTTACTTATTATCAACTCAAGGGCCTGCGATAGCTGTAGCGGATGTAAATAGCGATGGATTAGAAGATGTTTATTTGGGGGGCGCTAGTGGGCAAAGTGGCGTATTATTTGTGCAAACACTGAAACAACAATTTCAAAAACAACAGCATCCAGCTTTCCAGCAAGATGCACTTTCTGAAGATACCGATGCTTTGTTCTTAGATGTAGATAAAGACGGAGATCTAGATCTGTATGTGAGCAGCGGGGGAAATGAATTTTACGGACAAAATAAAGCCCTCAATGATCGTTTATATCTAAACGATGGAATGGGCAATTTTGATAAAAGTAGCACCTCCCTTCCAACCCTCTATAATCAAAGTGCTTGTGTTCGCTCTGCTGACTTCGATCAAGATGGGGATATAGATTTGTTTATTGGTAGTCGATCAAGGGCTGCTAATTATGGTATGTCCTCCGATAGTTATTTACTAGAAAACGATGGCACAGGACATTTCAAAAATAGTACAAAGAGTGTAGCACCTAGCCTAGCGAATATAGGAATGGTCACAGATGCTACGTGGTCAGATGTAGACCAAGATCAAGACTTAGATTTAGTCGTTGTAGGAGAATGGATGCCGATAAAGATACTAGAAAATGTAGCCGGCGTTTTACAAGAATCAAAAAATGAAATTCTGAATTCTAATGGATTTTGGAATAGCATAGCAACTGCCGATTTCGACCAAGATGGAGACGAAGATTTTCTAGTTGGTAATTGGGGTTTGAATAGTAATTTCCAAGCATCCGAGACAGCCCCTTTGTATCTCTATTTAAAAGACTTTGATAAAAATTTAAGTATAGATCCCATACTAACTCATCATAAAGAAGGCGAAGAATATACCTATGCTAGCTTAGATGAATTGAGCCATCAATTAGTTTATTTAAAAAAACAATATCGACAATACGACGAATTTGCAAAGAGTAATTTTAGGGCAGTCTTTCCTAAAGAACAATTAAAAGGCGCCGCCCGATTAACAGTTAATACCTTAGCATCTACTTACCTTGAGAATAAAGGTAATGGAACATTCCAAGTTATCGAACTCCCCTTAACGACTCAACTATCACCTATACAAAGTATTATAGTACAAGACTTCGATAAAGATGGACATTTAGATGCGCTACTTGGAGGTAATTTTCATGAAGTACAACCAGCTATTGGGAGAATGGATGCTAGCTATGGTAGTTTCTTAAAAGGTATAGGTGATGGTACCTTTGAAGTAGTCGATAATAAAGATATTGGACTTTGGTTGGAAGGACCTATTAGGGATTTAAAAGAAATAACAATCGGAACGAATACCTATATTATTGCTGGTCGAAATAATCAAGAAATACAAATGATCACTAATAAATAAAAGTAACTTAGACCTCTGGTCTGAGTAGGATTAACGCACACTTACTCAGACCAGAGGTCTAAGCTATTTTCTTTTACTATTCCAATAAATAAAATAGATTTTGTAAGTTTGTGAGAAAGCATGAATTAATATTTTTTCGGAAAATAACTAACCTATGACAAATCCTAATTTCATTTTCAAGTTACTGTTGTTTTGCCTATGCTGTAGCTTACCAGTAGCAATTTCTGCACAAACAGATAAAAAAGAAAAGTCAGAGAAAGAAGACGAAGAAGAGAAAGAAAAAACATTCCAAGATATTGTGACTAGTGAAGCAATAAGTAAGACCGGAATGTTATCTGTACATGCAGTAGACGACAAGTATTATTTTGAATTACCAGATTCCATTTTTGGTAGAGATATTTTAGCCATTACGAGATTGTCTAAAACACCTACTGGCGCAGGATATGGAGGAGAGTTAGCCAATCGACAAGTAATTCGTTTTGAGAAAGGGCCTAAGAAGAAAATCTTTATTAAAGTAGTCAACTTTGTGAATGTTAGTTCGGATGAAGAGCAGCCTATCCATACGGCAGTAGTTAATTCTAATAACCATCCTATAGTAGCAGCATTTGATATTGAAGTGGTACGGGAAGATACTTCTGTATTGGTAGAGGTAACAAAGTTTTTTGAAGGGGCTAATCAGGCTTTTACGGTTTCTCCTTATTTTAAACAACGTTATAAGCTGAAGGGCTTAGAAAAAGATCGTTCTTATATAGAGCATATCAATGCTTATCCAATTAATGTAGAGGTACGAACAGTCAAGACCTATGCTGTTTCCCCACCTTCTATTACTCCACCGAAACCAGGTGCACCAAAACGAACAAAAGATTTAGTAGCAGGTGTTAATTCAGGTGTATTAACTTTTGAGTTTAATACCTCTATGATTTTATTACCAAAAACACCACGTCGACCTCGATTATTCGATCAACGGGTAGGTGTTTTTGCTAATAGTTTTACGGTATTTGATGATGACCAACAAAGAAGTGAGGAACAAGTTTTTACGGTTCGTTGGCCGTTAGATGCTAAGTCTCCTGCTGATGCACTGCGCCAACAACAAGGAGAATTAATAGAACCAAAGAAACCTATTGTCTATTATATTGATCCTGCTACTCCTGTAAAATGGAGAAAATATTTAAAGCAAGGAGTAGAAGATTGGCAAAGTGCTTTTGAACAAGCAGGTTGGAAAAATGCGATTCAAGCAAAAGATTGGCCAGAAGCGGATACAACGATGAGTTTGGAAGATGCTCGTTTTTCTGTGCTTAGATATTTTGCTTCTGATATTCAAAATGCCTATGGTCCCAATGTACATGATCCACGAAGTGGAGAAATATTGGAAAGTCATATTGGTTGGTATCACAACGTAATGAAGTTATTAAAAAATTGGTATACAACGCAGGTAGGAGCGATTGATCCAAAGGCTCGATTAAATACTTTTGATGATGATTTAATGGGACAATTGATTCGTTTTGTTTCTGCACATGAGGTAGGGCATACGATTGGTTTACGTCATAATTTCTGTGCTAGTCATGCTACGCCTGTAGAAAAATTGCGAGATCAAGAATGGTTAGTAGAAAATGGTCATACTTCTTCTATTATGGATTATGCTCGGTTTAACTATGTGGCACAACCTGAAGATGGCGTGACAGACCTCATGGCAAGAGTAGGTGCGTATGATCGTTGGGCAATAGAATGGAATTACAAACCAATCTATAATACAAACTCTGTAGAAGAAGATAGAGCCATATTAAATAAATGGTATTTAGAAAAAGCTGCTAATAATCCTGCGTTACATTTTTCAACAGAATTAAGTCAGTTTGATCCGCGGGCACAGTCCGAAGACTTAGGTGATAATTCTATGTTGGCTTCAGAATATGGAATTAAAAATCTAAAACGTATTTTACCGAATGCCATAGAATGGACAAAAGAAGAGGGAAAAGATTACACAAAAGCAGAAGAATTATATGATAATGTTTTTGGACAATACCGTAGATATATCGGTCACGTAATCAAGTGGGTTGGAGGAATATTTGATACACCAAAAACGACTGATCAATCAGGTGCTATCTTTGAGCCTGCCCCTAAAGGAATGCAAGAAAATGCCGTTTCCTTTTTACACAAGCATCTTTTCCAACCACCTCTATGGTTAATGGACGAATCCTTAACTAGTAAGTTAAAAGCAGAAAATGGAGTCAATAAGATTGCTGGGCTACAAAAATCTACCCTTGATAAATTATATGGATCTAGTCGGTTGCAAAGATTGATTGAAGCAAAGGCGAGCTATTCAAATGCTTATGGATTAGAAGATTTTTTTAATCAAATGCATAAAGGTATTTGGTCAGAATTAAATCAAGGAAAAGCTACGACCGTCTTTCGACGTAATTTGCAGAAGATGCACCTAGAGAAATTAATTACCTTATTGAAACCGGGCAAAGATTCGAAGGGAAACATTTCTACTTACTATCGTTCTACTGCTTCTGTGGACCCTGCTATGACCGATATTCGATCTTTGTCGATGGGTATGTTATTTGAGTTACACAAGCAGCTAAAACGAAAAGCTAAAAGAACTAGCGATAAATTGACGAAGTATCATTATATGGATTGTGCGAAGCGGATTGAGGTGGCATTGGGGATTGATTAGAAAAGGGGATCACGGAGGCACAGAATTGAATATTAGGCAAAGTGAAAGAATAAATTAGCCATTTTAAACTGCCCTTTTTCCTTCTAAGAAATCCTAAAAAAGGAACCGTAGCCCAGCTATGCTTAATTTT
>JALZWC010000551.1 GCA_023300255.1 Saprospiraceae bacterium
GCTCTCGGTTCTCTACTCTTTAAAATGTCCAGTAGTGTATTCTCACTAAGTAGATGTAACACAACTTTCTGAGTTGTGCATGTTTAGCTTGTGCACAACTCAGAGAGTTGTGTTACATCTGTTCTACCAGTACTTATTGAGTGGATACAATATTGTCTCCTAAGAGATTGATAAACAGCTTCTTGTATTACAATTGCATTTATACAAACTATAATAAAATGACTCGAAAGGATATTAAGCGGGAGGTCCATGCCGTGCTTATAGAGATGGATGTTCCTCCAAAGTCTATTACCGATACTGCTTCTTTTCAAAAGGATTTAGGACTAGATTCTCTTGACTTTGCAGAAATGGTATTACAATGCGAAATGCGCATTGAATTGGATATTCCAATAACAGAAATTGAAGATCTTACCACTGTTAATGAAGTTGTTGACTACTTATATCTAATGTATAAAGAAAAGTTAACGGCTCATTAGCATTTTTCCAATACTAATCTTTCCAAATTAAAGTTTCCAAGCCCTTTTCAATCTACCTAATCGATCAAACCATTTAGAGTTCGTTTTTTTAATAAAAAAGTAAGGCTGTCGAGTCGCTCCAAATTGCCTGCGTACTCGTTCTATAGTAGGAATCATACTCCCTTGGAAATCAAAAACAGGTAATCCCAACACCTCGTTTGTGTATTGTATAGCACGCCACGCCAAAAGTATTCCAGCACCACTTTTTCTCAAAGCAGGATCATCCCCTGCTAGTAAATAGTACGCTCGTGTCTTATCCCATATTAAATAAGCTACTGCATGAATTTGTTCCGATTCATCTATAGCAAAAAACATAGCTCTAGCCTCCTGTTCCATTAGTGCCTCATCTACTCTTTTTAAAAAAACTAGATCATAGGGTATGGCAAGTTGCTGCCGATCAAAACTCATTTTATTAACTTGATAAAGTACTTCTAGTGGTTGATCCTGTACTACGTTGACTAACTCCTTAGCTTTTTTAATTTTATTGTTTTTATAATCTGCGCTAAGATTCTCAAATACTCGCTCCATATTAGATAAATCTAGTAGATAAGAATATCTAGTTGTCTGCTGATACCCCTTCCAATAAAAAGGTAGCCAATTATCAATGGAATAATCCAATAATTGTTCATGAGCTGCTACACTGGGTAGCTGTTCAATCAAAGCAGTACTTATTTTCAAGAAGGATTTGTCTTGTCTATAGGCAGGTAGAACATACGGCCCCATCATCTTTGTTAATGGCGGCATAGTAATATATCGAAAGGGCCCTTTTTGCTTGATATAATAAGGCAATACACCTACTATCTTTCCTGCTTGCTTGACCATCGCAACTTCCCAATCTCCATTTTGGCAAACTGCATCTAGGTACCAATCTTGAAAAAAGATCGGGAGCTCTTTATTTTCTTGACAAAATTGATGGTAGGCTTCTTTCAAAGAGATTTTTTTTAAAGTTGTTTTCGCTACCGTATACTTTTATAAAGTCGAATATTTTTGTAGGGGGAATCCCTTGTGGTTGCCCAAATTTGCCACTGAACTAGGGCAACCACAAGGGATTGCCCCTACAAAGTCGTTCAATAATCAAAAGTGTACGGTAAGTAAAAATTCTGTAAGAATATATTCTGTAATTAGTTGTAAATTGATAAACTACCGACACGCAGTACCTACGGCACGAATAAAGAACATCAAGCCAATTCATTTTTAAACAACGTTCTTAGTAAAGTTGTGTTGGAGCTAGAGCTTAATACTTGAATCTTACAAGTCTCCATACTCCTTCTAGGTTACAAAGTCACACTAAAGAATCACAAATTCTAGAAATTCTGTAACGAATTATGAAATAAAAGAAACAAAAAGTCGATTATTCCTAATAATAGATTAGAAGTTGCTTTCAATAAAAATCCTGTCCGAAGCGAGAATGAATTTACAAGAATATTTAGATCAACTACATATTGATATTACCTCTGCTATCAAAAATGGCACTACTAGAGATATAGAAGATACTATCAATATAATAAAAACAGGATCTAATTGTAAAGAAAATTCCTCTTTGCAAAGCATCCCATTAGAAAAATGGTGTGGTATTAAAAAAGAGCAATTACCTTCAGATGCCTCCCTTAACACCTTTCAACTCACCAAGCTATTAGATCAATTAAAAACACTTCTAGACACTTATCATATAAGTGTAGTATTCCAATTGCTAGTACCTAAAAGTCTACAGTATCGAATTATTAGAGCTAGATTTGATCAAGAAATTGTTTATCAAAAGGAGATCAATAAATTCAGTTTTTCTCTTTGTGACAATCCTGATAACCGAACTGACTGTTTATTAAAAGAGAAGTATTGTCATTGTAATTTTTATGATAATTTCTTTAAGCGATTTTCTAGTCAAGAAGAACATAATAAACCCTTAGATATAGTCATAGATGCTGACAAAACTTATTTATTAAAAAGAAGGTTTGGAGAAGATTGGTACAAGTACCTTCGGATCGATGAGGAGGATTTGAATACAGAGGGATAAATGAGAAGTCAGGTGTCTGATCGTTCTTATTAGCTTACGCTAATGGATCTGTCAGCTGTCAGACTTATGACATTGACAACGTGATATGATAGCGAATTGATTAGATCTTTCTACGCCAATAAATCTTCTAGCTTAATTCCTCTAGAGCCTTTCAGCAAAAAGAAAGTATCTTCAAATGCTTGTTGCTCAAACCAATCTTTTAAGGCAGTAGTATCCGAAAAATTCAATATTGGTGCAGTCGCAACCTTTTGAAATTCAGCCCCTACCGTTACCACATTTATACCTAGACGCTTAGCTTTAAATAATATATCTCTATGTGCCTCCATACTATAAATTCCTAATTCTAACATATCTCCTAAAATCGCTATTTTATTGGTCGCCTCATAAGTTTGGAAACTCTCTAATGCTTTATCCATACTACTAGGATTTGCATTATAAGCATCCATTAAAAAGGTATTGGTAGCTATCTTTTTAATTTGAGATCTGTTATTGTTAGGGGTATATGCTTCTATCGCTGCGCTAATATTTTTGGGACGTACTTTAAAATATTTTCCGATAGCAATAGCCGTCATGATATTATTAAAATTATACTGTCCAATTAATTGGCTCTGGGCAGTAATTAATTTTCCTTTTTTATTTAAAAATCCAATTTTCAACAAGGGAGTCTGCTCTAATAATTGCGTTTCAAATCCAGGATTCGACAGGTCTAATTCGGTACTCTGTTGATAAAATATTTTAGGAATGGACCAACCCGCCATTTCTAATAAATACGCTTCATCCGCATTAATAAAAGCGATCCCTTTATTTGTTTCCAAAAATCTAAACAACTCCCCTTTTGCCAACTGAACGCCTTCAAAACTACCAAAACCTTCTAGATGTGCTTTCCCTACATTCGTAATAATTCCATGTGTAGGTCGTGCAATATTACAGAGCATTTCAATTTCTCCGATATGGTTGGCCCCCATCTCAATGATCGCTACTTCTGTATCGCTTGTCATTGCTAATAAGGTAAGCGGCACCCCTATATGATTATTGAAATTTCCTTTTGTAAAGTGGGTTGGATATTGTGTATTCATTACAGCACTAACGAGTTCTTTGGTCGTAGTTTTGCCATTGCTACCCGTGATCGCTAAAATAGGAATATCAAACTGTTCCCTATGATGGGTGGCTAGCTGTTGCAAAGTGGATAAAACATCTTCCACTACAATATATTTTTCCCCATCTTGATAGCTCGGATCATCAATGACTACATAGGCAGCTCCGTCAGCAATGGCTTTTTGTGCATACTGATTACCGTCAAAATTGGCTCCTTTTAAAGCAAAGAATAGACAGTTAGTCGTAATCTTTCGACTATCCGTTGAAACAGTAGGATACTGTTGATATATTTGATATAGTTCCTCTATTAACATGTATACAAAGTTAAGTTTTCTTTGTAAAAAGGTCTATTCTTTCCTTACCCTTTCTCCCAAAATTTCCAATTAATTTTCTTTTTCTCTGCCGCCTTTTTCTTTTCTTTATTCTTTTTAAAGATAGGTTCTTTAAAGAGCGGTTCTTTAAAGAGGGGCTTTTTCACAAATACATATCGTAAAGAAATACCAGATTGGGCATAAACTTTCTTTTGTCCGCCTACTATATTAATAGCTGGTTTAAAATCCCACGAAACGACTAATTTTGCCAATTTAAATTCTACCCCTGCAATAGCAGAAACTCCAAAGGGGTCTTTATAGCTTACTTCTGGATCAGAATTAAAGCCATAATGTAGCCCCCCGCCCGTATAAAAATTAAAGCGTTTAGTAATCAATGGGTTATGTTTTGCTACTAATGCACTAATTAACACCTCTTCCCGCTTAGTTGATGACTGGAGGATACCTTCTACTGTTATTTTGTCTTTTATGCGGTGCTTCGCCGTAATTCCCCAATCTGTACCAAAACGTATACCACCTATTGTATTATAGCCTTGTGCCAATAGTGCAGCAGTACTAATCAATAGGAAAAAAAGGATGCTAATATATTTCATGTATTTGTAAACGATAAGTGTTAAAATAATAGTCTTTATAGCTTAAGTTTTATTCCAAATATTTGGGTTTATTTGGAAGATCATAATTTGCTACTAAGGCACTAAGAAAAATGCTTCGTGTCTTCGTGGCTAATATGATTTAATTGCCACAAAGGCACTAAGACACTAAGAAAAACGCTTCGTGTCTTCGTGGCTAATATGATTTAATTGCCACAAAGGCACTAAGACACTAAGAAAAACGCTTCGTGTCTTCGT
>JALZWC010000552.1 GCA_023300255.1 Saprospiraceae bacterium
AGATGAAGGAGTGTAAGCTCCTGAACCGCAAAGCGGATGGGCGGCTGAAAAACTAAGCATAGCTGGGCTACGGTTCTTTTTTCAGGACTTCTTAGAGGAAAAAAGGGTAGGTTAAAATGGCTAATTTATTCTTACTCTTTGCCTAAAAGAAAAGCTGCTGAACTCTATCCATAAGAGTCAGCAGCTTTTCTTCTATTAATTATACGCAAAAATAAGTAATAAGCACTGGTCGTCAACACTTCATAACTTATTACCTATTACCTATTACTTATTACTTATTACCTATTACCTATTACCTATTACTTCTTTTTTCCTTTACGCTTAGCCGCCGCTTCTTTTTCTGCAAGAATTTTTTTCTGTTCCTTCATCGCTTCTTCTATACGAGAACCGAAGCCACTCTTTTTCTTAGGCTTTTTCTGATAGGCGACTAATTCATCTTCGATCTTTTGTTTATCAATAATCAGCTCTTTCGTGCCGACCATTTGACCAACATTCATTAGATTACTAAACAACATATAGGTCGTCAAACCAGAAGCATAATTATTAAAGAAGAACAAGAACATGACGGGCATGGCATATTGCATATACATCATCATTTGTGCTTGCTGACCGCCACCCATTGCGGACATATCCATCTGTCGAGAATTATAAACGGTATATAAAACCGTCGTTCCTGCCCAGATAATAGTCAATAAACTAACATGGGCCCCATAAAATGGAATCTCAAATGGCAAATTATAGAAGGCATCATAAGAGGATAAATCCGTTGCCCATAAGAAAGGAGCTTGTCTAAATTCGATAGCCGCAGGGAAGAAACGGAATAAAGCAATCCATATCGGCATTTGCGCCATCATCGGCAAACAAGCACCTACCGGATTGACACCATACTCTCGATACATTTTCATGGTCTCCATCTGCATGGCCTGCTGATCATCCTTGAACTTTTCTTTCAACTTGGCCATTCTCGGTTTTAGCACTGCTTGCTTTTGTTGAGAGTAAACCATTTTATAAGTCAATGGATATAAAACCATCTTGATCAAGAAAGTCAATAATAAGATGACCAAACCTTTACTCCCAATAAATTGAGAAAGGAAATTAAATAAGGGTCGAACGATCCATCTATTAATGGTTCCGAATATTGAAGAACCAAAAGGAATCACATCTTCAAAATCTGCTCCAATAGCTCTTAGTCGATCAAACTCATTAGGACCTACATACATCTGCATGGCAAAGCCACCAGTTTCTATAGGTACTTGAATCTGCGTATTCAATTTCTTTAAATCAGGTCCTTCTACTGGAAGCATTTCTGTACCTACTAAAGCAGATTTAAAGCTGTTTCCTTCTTTAGCCATTACGGCAGTGTTGAAAAACTGATTAGAATGAGATATCCATTGAACTCGTTCCTCGTCTATATCATCTTCATCATCTGTACCACAAGAACAGTAGCTTACATCATCATCGGCAGGTTTGAAATAAACAGATGAATAATTCTGCTCATACTTCGTATTCTTTTCTACTCGATCTAAGTAAGTAATCCAATTCAATTGGATATTCTCCGTATTTAAAACATTGTTCAGTCCCTGTAATTTTATATCATAATCTAATAGAAAATTATCTGGAGACAAGGTATATTTTTGTTCAAAATAGCCGCCTGTACTTGTTGGTGCTCTAAATATTATCTCATTACCATTCTGCTTACCTTCAAAGAATAAATCACTTGTTTTGACTCCTCCAGCAGGCAGATTTGCCATTGGTAAGAAGTATTCAAAGCGATTTTTGGTATCTTCTAATAATTTTAAGACGCCTTTAGTTTCTTGATGCAAGGAATCGGTTAATATCTTAAAATGCTCCTTCAAAATAACCTCTTTAACCCGTCCACCTTTATTGGAAAAAATAACAGTCATTCTATCATTTTCCAAGGTAAAGGTTTGCTCTGTACCTGATGCAGCCGTTGAAAATGGACCATGTGTGGCCACTAATCGTAGATCTTGCACAGAATCTGGCAAGGAAGAGAAGTCGTTTGATTGGGATAGGGGAGTAGTTGTGGTAGCCATCCCAGCCATGGCTGGGTTTTCTGCTATTTTTATAGAATCTTGGACGCGCTTATGTTCTGCTATTTGTACTTCTGTCGGCGCATTTAGCTGTGCCCAAAGCATAAACAGTAGGAATATAAGCCCCATTCCAATCAACTGCATTCTATTTGTATTCTCCATTTACTTTTATTAGTTAAATTCTTTGTATATCCTTTTTTGTTTACACTTCGTCCTTATTGCCCTATAGTATCTTGGATTGATGGATATTTCTAGTGTAACCGCTGTCTGATGTATTTTTACAGGGACGAAGCTACGCTCCTTAGAAAAAATTAAAAATACTGTTTCTACAGACAGGGTCGAGGCGATGCCCCTTTTAAGTGTCGTAAAGGGAGCGTAGCTTCGGAACTGTCTGTAGTAAAAGACATTTGAGTTAGTAGGAAGGAGCGTAGCTTAGACCCTGTATCTACATCAAACGACGGTTACATCCGATTTTTTTATTTAAAAAACTAATATTCAATTAGTTATGTAATTTATAAATAAAATTAAAGTGTCCGTTTTCAGAACTTTAAAAGTTAAACAAACGTCCTTCAGTATGCTTAATTTATTCTTTTATCCTTACCAAGCATAAAATCGACGCAAAGGTAATATTTTGTTCTTTGTTAGAACCAATTCCTTCGATAATTATGATAATATTACAGACGAATCGCCGTTCTTTTAAGTCGAAGTCGTTTTTAAAACCTAAATTTCAATGAAATACTTGACAAGTCTGTTTTTAATATTAGTCTTAGCTTGTGGTCCACCAGAATCTACTGATACCGCTGGTTTTGCCAATTGTAAATATGGGAGTCCTAAAGCTATTTTCTCTGATAATACACCTTTAGTCTCCTCTCACACCTTCAAAACAGGTAGTCATGCTGCTACTGAGACGGTCTTTTTTGATGCGGATATTAAACTAGAATTAACTCAATCTGGTTGTGAAAAACCTAAACAGATTTTTCAATTTACCATGCCAGGTAATTCTAAGCAATATACTGCTGAAAATTGGATAGATATGGCATTGACACAATTGACTTTCTTAGGTAATCTGGAAGAGTCTTTACAACCTTTATTATTTTGGTCAACTGCTTTGAAAAACCAGAAGGAAACGATTAAATTGGGCGCACCAACTGCTTTGGAACAAGGTTTTTTTGCTAGAATAGATAAGGTGGCAGGGGATAAGAATGGATTGTTGATTATTGAGTTGTATCAGGATTGACTAGGGTCGACTAGGATCTGTAGGATTATTTGAATTTAAGGATGCTTAGCCACATTCTAACAATCCAAATAATCTTATAGAGTAACAAATATATTGATCACCTAATCTAGTTAAAAACAAATGATGTTACCAACAGAAATTTTAAACCAATCTTTTACCTTGCCTTGTGGAGTCACTATTCCAAATCGAATTGTCAAATCTGCGATGAGTGAAAATAATGCTGACGCAGGCGGTAAACCATCCGATCGAATTATAAAATTATACGAAACTTGGGGAAAAGGAGGCGCAGGCATTCTTATATCGGGCAATGTAATGGTGGATTCCAAAGCATTAGGAGAAGAACACAATGTTGTGATTGAGGATGAAAAGTACTTGCCAGAATTGACGCATTGGGCAACAGAATGTCAAAAAAATGGGTCGCATTTATGGATGCAAATCAATCACCCAGGAAGACAAGCCCCTAAGTTTAATAAAGAAGTGGTGAGCCCGTCTAATGTCATATTGCCTATAATGAAAGGGATGTTCAAAGAACCACGACCATTAGAAGAAGCCGAAATTTGGGATTTGATCGAACGCTTTGGAACAACGGCTTTGTTGGCTAAAAAAGCAGGTTTTAAAGGGGTTCAAATTCATGGAGCGCATGGTTATTTGGTAAGCCAGTTTTTATCGACGCGAACCAATCTAAGAGAAGATAAATGGGGAGGGTCTTTGGAAAATCGAGCTCGATTTGCGATTGAGATTTATCGGAATATGAGAAAGAAAACAGGCGCAAATTATCCAATCGGCATTAAAATAAATTCTGCAGATTTTCAACGGGGTGCATTTACAGAAGAAGAATCTTTGGAAGTGATTAAAATGTTAACAGAGGAAGGAATGGATATGATTGAAGTGTCAGGTGGTACTTATGAAAAAGCTGCCATGATGGGGCGAAAATTGAAAAAAAGCACGCAAGAAAGAGAGGCGTATTTTGCTGATTTTATCGTCAAAGCCCGAAAAGTAACGAAGGTGCCTTTATTGCTTACGGGCGGTTTCCGAACATTGGAAGTGATGGCAAAAGCGATTGAAAATAAGGAAGTAGATTTTGTAGGAATCGCTCGCCCTTTTGCCGTTAATCCTTTTTTAGCAAAGGAATTGATAGAAGGAAAAATAACTGCAATTAGAGGAGGCGCCGTGGATACAGGGATAGGCTTTATTGATAAACTGGGTTTTATGGATACGGCTTGGCATGCGGAGAATATGAAGATTATGGGAAAGGGAAAAATGCCTAATCCTACATTGAGTCCCTTGAAAGTGTTTTTAAAATTTGCTTGGGAAAATGTGACTAGTAGAAAATAACAAATAAACGTAATACTTTAACCACATAGGCACATAGGTCACATAGAGGATAACACCTATGTGATCTATGTATCTATGTGGTTAAAAAATATATATTGTGTCCTTTATTTTTTTCTAAGCACTTACTTATGTCCAAATAATCCCTCGATTAGCACACCAGTGCTCATACTGATCTCTGAATAAATCATCCATTTTGCCTCTACGAACTTTTAGGGTAGGCGTAATTAAGCCCTTAGCTTCTGACCAAATTTCTTTTTGAATAACGACCGTATGTATTTTTTCAAAATTGGCTCTCGTACTATTTAAAAAAGTAAGCGTGTCTTTGATCGAACTTTCAACAGTGGCTTCGTCGGCATCAATGCCTATCTCAGATAAATTAACCAATGCTATAGGTTGAGGAATACCCAAACCAACGACACAAACTTGCTCAATATAATCATTACCCATTAATACTTCTTCCATTGGATTAGGGGTAACATAACTTCCTTTGGATGTTTTGAAGGCATCTTTTACTCGACCAATAACACGTACATAGCCGTCCTTATCTATCGTTCCTCTATCACCACTATGCATCCAACCGTCGATTAATACCTCTGCCGTTTTTTCTGGATCTTTATAATAGCCCGTCATCATGTACGGTGTCTTCATTAAAATTTCATCTGTCTCTGGATCTATTTTTACTTCACCAAATGGGATCGCTTTACCTACAGAATCTTGTGGAGAATTTGGATCAGGACTATTGGTCATAGAACCACAAACCTCGGTCATTCCATAAGCCTCGACTAGATGAATATCTAGTTTTTTATAAAAGTCTTTGATGAAAGCAGGGGTAATGGCTGCACCAGTTGCCGCAATTCTAATATCTCGCATACCTAAGGCCGTTCGCAGTTTCTTTTTAACGATCCCACTAACGACAGGGACTTTTAGGAGTAAATCCATTTTCTTTTGTGGCATCTTTGCTAATACCCCTAAATAGAATTTTGTCCAAATACGAGGAACAGCAAAAAATAGAGTAGGCTGGGTATCTTGTAAGTTTTTGGCAAAGGTATCTAAGCTTTCCGCAAAGGAAACCATTCCACCCATTGCTATCACAGGTACTTCCAAACCCATTCTTTCTCCGACATGATTCAATGGTAAGAAAGAAAGACATCTAACTTCAGGTATTTGATAAATACCTAACCAATTGGTCTTTTTTTCATTTTCCATAATCATCCCTGGTGTACGATGGACATGCATTACACCTTTAGGGGTTCCTGTTGTACCTGAAGTAAACTTAATCGTCCACAAGTCATCCAATGCTGGAACAAAATTGTCGGTAGCAGGTTCATGCTTAGCGAGGAGTTCGTTCCAATCATCGCCTACTGTTATATC
>JALZWC010000553.1 GCA_023300255.1 Saprospiraceae bacterium
TTATTCTATAGGAGTCTACCCAATAAATTGGGTGACTACGAGCGTTCTCGGTCAGCCTGTGGAAGTGATCGGACCAATTGGGTTGGAATGGCCCCTACTTTGTTTTACACTCAAATAAATAGATAAACTTGTCAAAAAATCTAACCACATAATCCTCTCTCTCGCATCACTTTATAAAACAAAATATGTTTAAGTTTAGTTGAATTTTAAAACTTTTTGTTTTAATTTTGTTTTATCTTACCTAACTTGTTTATTTTAAATGGTTTAGGTAAGTATAGATCGTCAGATATAAAAGAGGTAGAATGTGGCACAACTCAGAGAGTTGTATTACAGTTCATAGCTAAGTGTAACACGACTCTCTGAGTTGTGCAAGCTTTTTATGAAAAACTAAATATTATTGGAAAGACTTCACAACTCAGAGAGTTGTGTTACAGTCCTACCCTAGTAAATGTAACACAACTCTCTGAGTTGTGCTGTATTCTACCATTTTTCAAGCTGACGATCTATATAGAGCGTCAGTTAAAAAGTGGTATTTCTGTAAGCCTTCCCATCGGATGACTAGCGTCGTCAGATGGGAATCAAACCTCATCATCGGACGAGGCCAGTCATCCGATGGGAAGATTTGGTCAATTATCCAAGCTGGATGATTTTACCACTTTTCAAGCTGATATTCTATAAACATCAAGAAAGATTCGATAATAGATTAGCGAACGATAAAGTTGTAATAGCAACTTTATTATTGGTAAATCCCCCTGAAGATCAGATGGATAACACTCTCTACCCATGTCAGTGCTTTCCCTCCAGTCTCTGCTGGGAATTGGGATAAGAAGAATTTCGTCTTCTTACACCATTCCTTAGGACTATCAACTTTGCCGATCACAAAGAAAAAAATTATGAAAGTAGATGTAAGCATTCCCCAAATTTTGGAGTATGCACAGCAGCACTGGTTCAAATTGATTTTACTAGGGCTCTTCCTTTACTTATTTACACAGAAGGACTTTAGCTTTAGTATTAATCTAAGTGACCCTGACGAACTAGAGACGCCCGCCAAAGAAAATGGGCAAAAAACTGCAGCAAAAAAAGCGTACTTTACCGAACAAACAAAGTTAAAGCAAGTTGGTATGCTTGATCATTTTGACCTTTCTCCATTTTCTAAAAGCAAGCCAAAAAGGAAGACCAAATCTACATTGGGGAAAGTGTCTCCTTATGCTCAGGAACAATACCTCAAGCGCTTTGCAAAAGTCGTCGTAGAAGAGAGAAGAAAGTTTGGTATTCCATCTTCTATTCTATTAGCAAGTGCTTTTTTACAAAGTCATGCAGGAGAACGAACTATTGCTCAGCAGAGCAATAATCACTTTGCCATTCCTTGCACGACAGGATGGTCTGGCCCTTCCAAAAACGTAGCGGGACAATGTTACAGACAGTATGAAAATGCTTGGATGAGTTTTAGAGATAATAGTCTCTATTTAAGTACTGGTAAGTTTAGTAAATTACAGTCGATTGATTCTACAGATTATCAAGCATGGGCAGTGAGATTAGAACAACTTGGCTATTCGGAATATGATAATTTTGCACAGCAGGTGATTCAAGTCATTGAGCATTATGGCTTGACTGCTTTGGATGTGCGGTAAGAAGATTGAGAAGGTTAAATAAGAACACGGAGGCACAGAGTGAAATTTATTCTTTGTGCCTCCTTGCTTTTCCTAAGTAAGTAGTTGGACAAAATAAAGGACACAATAATTTTTTTTAACCACATAGATACATAGGGCACATAGGTGTAAGTCTCTATGTGACCTATGTACCTATGTGGTTTAAATACTACGTCTAATTTTGTCCAGCTACTTACTTAATCCTCAATTACAGATAAAGGATTAGGCATATCCATTATTTGAATCGCTTTTTTGACTACTTTATCCTCTGAATTCAGCACAGTATATAAGCCTTCGTCTTCATATAAATGCTTTGCTAATCTTGCCTTTAAATATAATTTTGTCAGTTGATTAATTCCTTCGGATTGATCTGTATTTATTTTAGGGTTCTTATTTTTTGTATAAGTTTGAAAGGCTTCAAACAAAGTAGGAGAAATCGAATAATTCTCTGTGAAATCTTTAATTGATTGGTAATTAAATTGTCCTTTATTCTTCTGAAATTCCTTAAATATAAAAGAGCGGATGTATGGCTGAACGATTGTAAAATAAGCACTCATTCTCGCAGAGTCCAATGGGACAAATATATCTGGAGCGATACCACCACCACCATATACCGTTCGGCCATCATTTGTATAATAAGGTACTGTATCTGTAGGTTCTGCTAAGGACAAATCATAAAGCTCTCCACTCTCAAATCGATTCGCTATATCTTGATCGTATACTCCTTTATCTGTATAATTTTTTTGAATGGATCTACCCGATGGTGTGTAATATCTGGCAATAGTTAAACGCATTGCGTCTCCATCTTTCATATCATATTGTTCTTGAACTAAGCCCTTTCCAAAAGAACGTCGACCAATAACTACTCCTCTATCCCAATCTTGAATCGCTCCTGCTAATATCTCACTTGCAGAAGCAGATCCTTCATCAATTAATACGGCAATGTTATTAATATTGAAAAAGCTTCTTCCTGTCGTCTCGTAATCACTTCTTCTTACCGTTCGCCCTTCTGTATACACTAATAGCTTGTCTTTTTCTTTAAAGAACTGATTTAGGATACTGGTCGCTTCTTGTAAGTAACCACCAGGATTATCTCTTACATCAATCACTAAATTTTCCATCTGGTCCTCGTTTTGTAAGCGTTCTAAACGCTCCAGGAACTCCGTATTCGTGGTAGAACTAAATCGATTGACTTTTATATATCCAGTTTTCTCCGTCAACATATAAGATACATCCACACTATTAATTGGAATTTCGTCTCGTGTTACTTGAAAGTGGATAATATCTTTTTCTCCACTTCGCTTAATACCAACTTTAACAGCAGAGCCTTTTTTACCTCTTAGTATCTTTACTACACCTTGTTCATCCAACTTATCTTTCACAACAAGAGAATCTTCTATAGCTACAATCTTATCCCCTATTAGAATGCCTGCCTTATCGGAAGGTCCTCCTTTTATAGCCGTCATTACAGTAATCGTATCTTCAATCACGAGATACTCAATACCAATACCCTCAAAATTGCCATCCAATTTATCATTAAGATCTTGTAGTTGATCCGCAGGGATATAGCTAGAATGTGGATCTAATTCTTCAAAAATCCCATTAATCACCTTTTCTAAAATTTCTTCCTGATCTACTTCGTCTACATATCTAGCTTCAATGAATCTTAAGACCTCTTCTATCTTGTCTGTATTAGGCGTTTTAACGGATACCGAGTTATTGGAAATTAAGGTGGGAACTTCTTGCTGCAAGCGCATGCCAAAGAGTAAACCCACAACTAATACCGTTGCAAACGCCAATGGTTGCCAAATATTTATCGTACGTTGGTGTGGTTCGTTAGGCACGTTTTATAGGTTTTTAGTTGCTAATCAGTAATATCCTGCGTAAATATGGCAGAAATTGTATTGAAAAGATTGATTAGAAGAAGTCAGCCGTCAGATCGTTTCTGAATCAAAACTGTCACCAGTCTGACTTGTATTGTACTGGCTTAGCAAGCAGGAAGTATTACAAAGTACTAGCGCCTAGCTTCAATGGATGACAAAAGTAAGTAATATAAGATTAGAAATGGGATGGAAATTCTAAACAATTTATATTTTTCTACATTGAAATGAAAGAACAAAACTCAAAAAAGGAATAATTTATCTCTTCCTGTTAAAATTTTGGTAGCAAATTTGGGCAACCACAAGGGATTTGGGCAACCACAAGGGATTGCCCCTACGAAATCGTTCAATAGTCAAAAGTGTATGGTAGAAAATAAATCTACTATTCTATGGATTAATTTCGATACTCAACGTATTTATTTGAGTGTGTAAAGAATTGGGGGAAAACACATATAATGTTGACGAATTTACCACATAGATACATAGTTCACATAGTATTACTCCTTATCAGG
>JALZWC010000554.1 GCA_023300255.1 Saprospiraceae bacterium
CGTTTACAAACAACGAAATTTGGTCATTTTTTAAGCGAAATTTATCTCTATTCTCTGCTCTCTATTCTCTGCTCTTTTCTTATGTATAGTAGTATGTTACACCCGTTGAATTTTAGTATTATTCTTTGATAATCAATTAGATTCAACTCTTAGTTGGAATTTAGAGGTCATAGATATAGAGCATATCCATCATTTATAGTAATTTTGTGAAATACAAGGCTCCAAAAACCTTTTACTATTATAAGTGTATACACATTGAAATCCAATGAGCGACGAAACATTATTCAAAAAATTAGAAAGAGAACTTAGACAATTCAAGCCACTCTTAGCTAAAGCAGCTGATTCCATTTTAGATCAAGATGTATCTAAATATCCCATATTCATCATCCACAAGGGAGAAATAGAAATTGGTATAGACTTAATTAATAAAGAGAAAATGGGCGGTTCCTGGTCTATTAATGTTTCTATGTTAGAGGAATTTGCCGCTAAACAATTGATACAAGGCAATAAAATTGAAAATTTTCAACAAATTTTTAAAGATCCTACCGAATACACTTGCTTATTTGTACTAAGTGAGGCGGGAGCTAATTTTATTTTTCTTCCCCGTCCTTCGAAAAACAAAGCAAAAATGAACTAGTGATATTTAGCAATCAGGAATCAGGCCACTACGCTCTTGAATCGCCTCCTGTAACAGCCTTGTACACTATTGTGCATTTTTAGAAAAAGAACAGAGAATAGAGATGTATTTCGATTAGAAAACAACGAAATTTCGTCAATTATTAAACGAAAATCATCTCTATTCTCTGCGTTCTATTCTCTATTCTTTAAAAAGAATAGCCGTACAGTGAAAACCATAACGATTTTCACTATATTTCATCCGATAGTCGTCAATTAAAAATGGCTTACTAATTGATGTAAAATGGCATATTATTTGCCGTTTTAATAACGCTCCCTAAATAGTAAACTTCCCCCTTTATTCTACATTAGTCCCTTTACAGCTAAGTACAGAATATATTTTAACCACGCGCAATATTCCCCCTCTTATTATTTTTGCATGAAGTGACATGCTTCTATTCATTTTAGTACTTATAGTGGTCGCTAAATATCATAGACAGAAGTCTAAAATAACAAAGCAAATGCTAAAAGAAGGAGCTATATTAATTCCAACTATGTACCAATTAATTGTATTGGGACATAAACCGCCGCAATTGCGAGATTTAGAGTCCAGACTTAACCAGGACCCAACTATCCAATTTGAACTGGTCAGCTATATTGATTTAAAGGAAGCAGTCTCTTCTATTAAAAAAAATACCGTACAGCAAACTATTTTATTAGATATAGATACGATAGGATTAGAGGGACTAGATTTTTTGGTACGACAATTTCCTAGAAAATGTATTATTGCGCTGGCTAGAGATGAATTCCTACACTTAGGGGTTGATGCTATTAGAAAAGGAGCTCAAGACTTTATTTTAAAATCAGACATAAATCCTAAAAAATTAAAAAGAATCATTCTACTCGCAGAAGAACGAAATAATATAAAATTAGAAATAGAACAAACGGTCTCTAAAAATAAGCAACGCTATCAAGATATTTTTGATACATCAAATGCCGCAATTTATATTTGCGACTTAGAAGGCAACTTAGTCAACTATAATACTTCTACTGCTAAATTATTAGCAATACCGTATGAAAAACTAGCAGATATAGATATACATAATAAAATGTATTCTGAAAAAAGAAGAAACGATTTCTTGATTCGATTAGTTGCGGGTAAAAATGTTGATGATTTTGAAATAGAAATTGAAAGATCTAACAAAGAGAGAAGGCAATGTTTAGTCACTGCCCGCATGATAGAAAATCCAGACTTTACAGGTTACACAGGTATTGTTAGAGATATTACGGAACAAAAACAAGCAGAACTATTTAAAAAAACTAGAGATTTAGCACAAGAGTCTGCTAAAATGAAAGAAAAATTTATTGCTAGTATCAGTCATGAAATGCGGACACCAATGAACGCTATTTTAGGGATGAGTAATCTAGTGATAAAAACGGATTTAAATCAGGAGCAATATGACTATATTAGTTCTATCAAACAATCTTCGGAAATTCTACTTGGTGTCGTCAATGATATCCTAGAAATATCAGAGATTCAAAATGGCAAGATTAAATTTGAGAATAAGAATTTTGACTTGCATGAATTACTCAAAAATCTAATCAATGTCATGCAATATAAAGCAAAGGAAAAGTCCTTAGCTTTAGAAATTGTAGTTGATGAACATATACCAAAAATAATCAGAGGCGATAAATTACGACTCAATCAAATTTTATATAATTTGGTCGGCAATGCGATCAAATTTACAGATACTGGCCATATTAAAATATATGTAGTTAATTTAAGTCAAAACTCTTATTCCGTACAAATCAAGTTTATCGTAGAGGATACTGGAATAGGAATACCGCTCAAAAAAATACATGCAATATTTGAATCTTTTACTAGAATACGTACTAAAGATAGAATATTTGAAGGAACTGGTTTAGGCTTATCTATCGCTAAGAATTTAGTCAAGCAGCAAGGAGGTAAAATTGGCGCTACTAGCGTATTGAATGAAGGATCGAAATTCTTTTTTGACTTAGTTTTTGAAACAGGTGATGAATTAGATCCCATAGAAGGAGAAGAAATAATTGATTATGATATAACCTCTGTCTTTAAATTATTACTTGCAGAGGATAATAAAATGAATCAATTAGTAGCTCGAAAAACCTTAGAAAAACAATGGAATAATATTTCTATTACGATTGCAAATGATGGTCGAGAAGCACTTGCTATTTTAGAAAAAGAAACTTTTGATCTTATCCTCATGGATATTCAAATGCCCCATATGAATGGATATGAAACGACTGAACACATTCGGAACAATACAGGAGATAGGCATAGCAAAACACCTATTTTAGCAATGACTGCACATGCTCATATTTCTAAAGATGAGAAATTTAAAGAGTATGGAATGGATGACTATGTTTTAAAACCGTTTGACCCTGAGCAATTATTCCAAAAAATTGGAAAATATGCTTTAAACAATAAATAACTTGAATATTCCGAACGCACTTTTTCATAGTTATTACGAAGATAAATAACTTAATAGAAATTATTAAACAATCAAATATGAATTACCAACATATTAACCTAGACTACTTAGATCTTATGTCGGATGGCGATGATGACATGAAAAAGGTAATGATCGAAATGCTATTGGAGGAAGTACCTGTTGAAGTTAGTAAAATGAATGACTTGCACCAGACTGGTGATTGGGTTCAACTTCGGGAAGTAAGCCATAAGCTTAAATCTACTTTGGCATTTATTGGCAGTCCTGTCTTAACAAATGCGAACCAAAAGGTAGAAGATATTGCAAAAGCAGAACAAGGAATAGAAGAGTTACCTACTTTATTAGATAGCATTACCTCTACTTATCCTAATGCATTAGAAGAATTAAAAACAGCACTAACTGCTACTGTTTAAGAAATGAAAGTAATATAATTTTTCATTCCTAACTTAGCTATTGGAAATAGGGAAAAGGAAGATCTATAATGGTTTTAACCAATTGATAGGATTAAGCCGAATCTTCCCTTTCCAGATTTCTAAATGTAATTCTGGATAATCTTTTCTAGTATTAATACCTACCTCTCCAATGGTTTGTTGTGCGAATACAATATCCCCTTTTTTTACTTTAATCGTTTCTAAATTAGAATAAACGGAATAATAATCTCCGTGCTGTAAGATCAAGGTATTCAAATAACCAGGAACTACTTGTATCGCTGTAACAATTCCCTCTTCTAGAGAAAATACTGACCTCTTAGACCTCGCCTTAATATCGATTCCATTATTATTAATGACTATCTTTTTATGTATAGGGTGCGCTTGGTTTCCGAAATATCGAGTAATCACTCCATTCTTAATAGGCCAAGGCATTTTACCTTTTTTTTGGGAAAATTGGTAAGTAATTGCAGTGGATAAAATTTTCTTAGGAGGAGGGCTGTCTGCTGTTGTTTCTCTGAAGTCTTTATCGACTGTTTCTGTACCAATATCTTTGAATATTACAGAAGATAACGCTTGACTTAAAGCTTCATGGGCTATTTTTTGTTCTTTTAATAAAGCAGCAATAAATCGTTCTTCTTTTTTCAATTTATTTAATAGCTTACTTTTAGTACCAATAGCTTCTTGGATGGCTATATTTTGGGATTCTTCAGATTGTAACAATCGCTCCTGTTGTGACTTTCCTTGCTCTAAACCGATGATTTGTTCTTTCAAAACAGATTGTGTCTCAAGGATAAGCCGAATTTGTTTTTTTCGATATTCCCCATACTGTTGGATATACCTCCAACGCTTTAAAGCCTGATCAAAACTACCTGCCGAGAATAAAAATAATAACTCGTTGTTGCTTATTTTAGAACGAAACGCCTGCCGAATCATAGTCCCATATTCGATCTTCAATTTATCTATTTCTAACTCTAAAGAATCTACTGCCAATGCAGAAGATTCCATTTTATTTGCAGCTTTATTAATTTCTTGTTGAATAGATCCAATTAATTTTTCCCGCTGATTTATTTGCTGTTGCAAGGCATAATATTCATCAATAATAGTTGCTTTACTTTCTCTTGTCGTCGTCAATAAACTGGCCGTACGCTCCATTTCTTTTAGTCGCTTTTCCTGAGCGTCAATAGGAGATATCTCTTGCGCATACAAATCAATAAGGAGTATCGAAAAGAAAAAAAAGAATACAGTTACTTTTTTATACTTCATACTTAATCCACTCTCTTGTAGCGACTAGATATGGAAAAAGGCATACTTTTCGGCACATCCAATTCTACTGTTGTGAAATCAATAATCACCTCAACATCTCCTGTCTGCTCACTTTGCATTTTGAATTTTCTATGATGAGAAAATTTAATAGGTCCTAGTAATTGGTAATCTTCATATCCCACAATTAATTTTCGACTATTTCGCAAATCTAAAAAAGACATTTGTTCTAATTCATAGTCTGATCCATTTAACCAATAGTCACTTAATGTGTTTGTTCCTTTTTCACTACTTAGTCGATACTGTTCCTCACTATTACTCACATTGAATTGCTGATCTTTAAAGAAATAGGGATTGCCTAATATCATAGTCTGAAGTGCCTCAAAATTAGCAGGCAAATTATAGGTGTCTTCTAAATAATCTAAGCCTTTGATATAATATTCTTTTTCTAATCGATTAATAATATATACAGAGTCTTTGTCAATTAAAATCCGTGCTCCTTCTACATTTAGTTTTTTCACATTCATCCAAATCAAACTATCCGTACGCATTCGAATAGTAGCTTTTACATTTTGGGTTTGATTCCCATCTTTGAAAGTTATTTTTGCTTTAGCATTGACCCAATCAACTGCTATTCGCTGGTCAGATAATTGAGTTAATAAATAATCCGAAGTATGAATTTCTAGAGCAGGAGCGGCTTCTTCTGATTGAATAATCTTAGCCGTTTTACAGGAAGTAAAAAATAGGAATAAACTGGATAGGTATACTATCCAAGAGTAGGAGGTCAGTTGTTTCAAAAGAAAATATTTAGTGTTTGTTTTTAGAAGTCAGAAGTCAGATCGTTCCAATTAGCTTACGCTAACGGAACTGTCAGAAGTCAGACGTATGACGTTGATAACGAGACACCTCTAAGCGGTCTGTCAGCGCAGCGGTCTGTCAGCGCAGCGGTCTGTCAGCGCAGCGGTCTGTCAGCGCAGCGGTCTGTCAGCGCAGCGGTCTGTCAGCGCAGC
>JALZWC010000555.1 GCA_023300255.1 Saprospiraceae bacterium
TCCATTTCTTCCTCTTCTAGTTCTTCACCAGGACAAGGCGCACAGCATTGCTCGGTAAATTCGTAAGAATTTATTGCACCTCTTCCAAGAATAGTAATAAGGTTACCAATATTTACACTTTCTGAATTGGGTGGAAAAAAAGGATCTATCTCATTTTCTACGACCTTAATAGGTCCCAAGCATTCTACACCATTTTGAAATGTAAAAAGCAAAATTTCCACACCTGCGACATAAGTCAAATCTTGAATTGGACTTGACATAGGAATAGAAACATAGGAGAATCCAGGATTCTCAATCGGAGAATTAATAAGGATTGCATCCCCATTCCAAAGACCTGTTACACTTTGGAAATTAATAATTTCTAAGCCACCTTCTGGGGCGACTAAAGAAATTTGGGCATTATTAGTAATGCTCAAGGGAGGGACTTGATCAAAATTTGGAGTAATATAAAACTCGTAGGTAGTCTGGTCTTCAGATAAAGCTAATCTTCCCGTAATTTGTGCCATTAGCTGGCAAGAAAAAGATATAACAGATAAAAAGATTAAGAGATGTTTACGCAGTTGCATCATCAGCTTGGTAGTTGTGATTCTGGTTAAGTCAATAGAAATAAGCATGCATTAAAGCGTACCTATTTTTGTTGTTTAAGTGGAGGAAAGAGGGCTTGAGTTGGGAAGTTGAATACAATAAGCAAAGAATAAATTTATCAATAGAACCAATTTATTCTTTGCTTATTGTCATGTAGAGAGGAATAATTTAACGGACTATTTCTAGGTATCCAGAATGAATGTCTTGAGCGTCACCGTTGTTGATTTTTAATAGATAAAAATATACACCATCAGGTAGTATAAGATTATCAAATGTTCCACCCCAGTCATTTTGGTAATTTTCTTGACGGTAAACTCTATTACCCCATCGGTTAAATACTTCTAAACTATTTTGAGGGAAATTTTCTATATTATTAATAGTGAAAAAATCATTGACGCCATCATTGTTAGGACTGAACCCTGTAAATATTTCCATCTCATTGCTTGTAACTTCTACTTGTACATAAGTAGTATCACATATAAGTGTAGAGCAAATTACAATACAGAAAAGATCTGTTCCTATAAAATCTGGATTAGGTGTATAAGAGAAACAATAATTATCTTGAAGTAATAAAAATCCATTTTCTGGATTTCCACAGTCGTCTATAGAAATAGAATCAATGATCGTGCTAGAATTGGTTAGACACTGATCAATTAAGGGAGTATTGACAAGTGTTGTTAATTTTAAAGTATCTAAAGGGAAGGTATTATTTTCATTGTCTGCATTCTCTTCTTCAGACATTGCAAAGTCATCAATTTTAATAATTAATTTATCTTCACAATTTTGTATAGTATCTCTTACTATAAAGGATTGGATACCTCGGCCTGTGAGCATCAAACTTTGAAAACCAACATTCATATTATTGAGTTGTAACTCCAATGAAGTGTTAGATGCTATATGTAATAATTTTAATGGACCATAGTCGTTATCACCTGCTATTCCAATAAATCCAAAGTCATCGACCATTACCCAATTGGCTGTTTGATCGAAATTATTCATGGCATTGATTAATTCTTCTGCACTTGTAAATTCTAAATCTTTTAAGGTATCTTGATTAACAATCCATTCTTCTAGTAAGAAAGGAGGCGTTCCTAAAGATGCTGCATTGAAACCATAAAAAATAGATTCTTCTAAGCATTCCCCAAAAGTCATATCATAAGTAATACCATCTTTTAAAAAAACAAATTCTGAAATATCCATATCTGAAATAGGAAGACAAACGGTAGCTAAACTATCCTCTGTAACTGCTCGAAGTGTATCTAGTCCATTAAAAAATCCACAAGAAACTACATCATCACAATCTCTAAGCATTACTGTTAGACTTCCCATTACATCACATCCATTTTCTGATATTAATGTGATGTTATATTCCGTTGTGTCACTATTCATAACTGGTTTGAAAGAGAATAAAGAATCTTGTATATTCGCTTCAATAAACTCTCCTCCATCTATTGCAAAATCTGAAATAGATTCATTAATAATAATCTCCACTATATTGTCATCTGTTTCACAGAATGTTCTATCTGCCAATCCAGAAAGGATACTTGCTGCCTCTGGTATAGCTAATTCTATTGGATTGTTTTGATAAGAAACAACACAGTCTTCAATTCCTTCAATTCTTACCATTACATTATACGTTCCTTCTTCTAAATCATTGAATACAGCCAAGTTACTCCAATTATTTCCACCATCAATACTGTATTCTATATCAGATGCTGCATCAGCAGTGACCATGATCGTAAGACTGCCTTTATCTTCACTACAAGCACTTGGGTGAACGATAGCAATATTCTCAATAGCTACAGCACTTTCATCTATTAATTGGATTATTTCAAACCAATTATCTACACAGTTACTAACAGTGTCTTTGGATGAAATTTGGTATTCTCCTTGTGCTAAATCAGAAAAATTATTTTCACTCTGAAAGGTCTGACCATTATCAATACTATATTGAACGGCAACATTGTCATCGGCTAAAGTAATAGCTATAGAGCCGTTTTCTTTACATTCAGTAGGAGCTTCTCCTACAACCATATCTATTACAGGATTATTAGCTACTTCAATTGTAATTGTATCAGATGATTGACAACCATTAGGTGTCATTATATCTAATTGATATTGGTTAGTTGCTATTGGTTGTATACTTGGGCTTGCACAGTCTGTACAACTGATATCGCCTGTCGTCGTCCATTGATAGGTACCACTACCACCAACTGGATTCAGCTGAACGGTTTCTCCTGAACATATACTTAAATCGTTGCCCAAACTAACTTTTGGACAAATATTAATAATAGTAGTATCACAAACATTAGCTGCATTACAGTGGACGACACAAATGGTTTTAGTATCCGCAAATGGATTGATCGGTTCTATTTCTATACACTTCGTACCTTCAATTGGTGTTACTCTAATATCCGCATCTTCGCTACATAATGACGTAGATGCTATTACATCAATTGTTAATACAGAATCTAAACAAATAGTTGTTTTGGTATCTACTGGTATGCTAAGTGTCATTGTGTCTACATCATTGCTACCTCCTTCAGGGCCTTCTTCTTCTTCTTCTTCTTCTTCTTCTTCTTCTTCTTCTTCCTCGACTGGATTCACAGTTTCCATTGTATCGACTGGATTTACAATTTCGATTGTATCAACTGGATTCACAGTTTCGATTGTATCAACTGGATTCACAGTTTCCATTGTGTCAACTGGGTTCACAGTTTCCATTGTATCAACTGGATTCACAGTTTCTATTGTGTCAACTGGATTCACAGTTTCCATTGTATCAACTGGATTCACAGTTTCCATTGTATCAACTGAATTCTCAGTTTCTGAAGAGTGGATTCCGCAGTCGGTAATAAATAAATTACTAATACAAACTGGTGCACCACTACCACCCATACCAGAGACTGTTAATTGTTGACTTACATTAGCATTCAAGCTATTTGGTGGAAAAAATGGATCGGTATCATTGTCCATCAAGAGTACAGGCCTCTCTGTACAAGTGCCCGCATTTTCGAAAGTGAAAATTGGAATTTTTTCTCCTTTATTATATACGATTCCTTGAGTTCCCCTAGTATCAAGTCCAAAAGAAATATAATCATTTTCTGGTGCCTCAATAGGACTGTCTGACCTAGAGTTAGCAGAAAATACAACACCATCAATAAGATTGGTGAAGTTAGCTACCTCAAAATCACCAGTTGGTACTTTGATCGTAATTTGTGCAGTTGAAGTGATATTGAAAGGAGGGCTAAAACTTGTATCTGATAAAATAGACATCGTGAATACACCATCGTTACCTTCTAAAACATAAGCAAAAGCACAATCTATTTCTCCTAGAAAGATATTAGCTAAGTCGATATCGAAGCTTCCGTCACCGCCATCAAAATCCTCATCCTCTTCTTCATCCTCTTCCTCTTCGGCATTACTTCCACCAGATCCATCCATGCTTGATCCATCAGCTCCATCTCCTTCTTCTCCATCTCCATCTCCTTCTTCTCCACCTCCTTCTGTAGGACAATTTTCGCTATCAATTGTAATCGCTTCTAAATCACCATCAATACATGGAGCGCCTTCTAAGCCTATTTGTGGTTGGTAGGTACCCGCTTCAAGATCTAAAAAAGTACCTATATCTTGCCAAGTCATTCCGCCATCAATACTAAATCTTAAGGTCCCTTCTGGGTTAATACTAGTTGCTTCTATGACTATGCTACCCAGCGTTTCTCCACAAGCAGGAGTAGAGACAATAGAAGCAACCTCTGCTACTTTAGGGAGTGCTAATTCTACAATTCCATAGTCGACAAAATTAAGCCCTAGAATATCTCTAACCCTAATATCGTATGTTATACCAGCTTCTAAATCGGTGAATTCATTACTGTCTTCCCAAGTAATCCCGCCATCAATACTATATTGAAGTGGTGTACTTTGTCCATCTGTTGCGACAATAGTAATCTTTCCATCCGCCATATTACAAAGAGTAGGACCTTCTGAATTGACGGCACTAATTGTTATAGCTTCTGATGCAGTAGACATAGTGTCTGTGGGTACATCTGTACCAAGACAGTTAGCTGCTGTACCGTAACTGCCATTATAAGCATTACCCAAACCAGCTCCCAAAACAGATATTAATATACCTGGATTTACTTGCTGAGAATTTGGTGGCCAAAATGGATCTTCTGCTGTTATGAAATTTAATGCACCCGTACAAATGCCTGTGTTTTCAAAAGAGAATAATTCTACTTCTTCCCCTTCTACATAGGCAATATCTGATGTTCCACTTTGAAGTTGAAACATTAGGTAGTCCATAGAAGGATTTTCTTCAGGAGACTGAATCATACTGCCGCTACTCCATAGACCAGTTTTATTAGTGACATTTCCTACTTGAAAACCTCCAGTAGGTAGAACAAAAGAAATTTGTCCATTATTCGTTGTGTTAAGAGGAGCGGAATACGAAGTCTCTGGTCTTAATTTTACTAAATAAGTGACATTATCAGATTGAAGTTCAACAGTCAATTGTATTTGAGCTGATAACTCTATCTGAAACATAACAAATAGTAAACTTAACAGTAGTGTTAATTTTCTCATGATTTTAGCATTGTAAATGGCGGATAAAAATCATTACACAGGCGATGTGATTCATTCAATAAAGCCTTGAAATGATTTTGCCTAACAATAATTAGCTTTGCAGCTAAAATCATTTGAAAAAGCAATTAGGTAGGAAAGTATATAATAAAAAAGAGGCTTACCTATGACATAAGTAAACGAATTCTTCTTTAAAAAAGTGAAATGATATAAAAATGTAAAATTGAGAACTATTTTGGAGGTTGCAAAAACGCTGCCAAACTAAATTTTTTTTTTTTCTTATTTTTTTATCTATTTCTGACATGATTAGAATGGCATGGATTTTGAAGAATAAGACAATGAATTTACCCCTCAGATCTTCACTCTCTTTTTTAGGATTCTCCCCCCTCTTATATAGTGTTATTGTTATTATGCTATAATAATTCCCCCTTATTAAAAATACAAAATAAATAGTCTTTTGTATATAATGCAAAAAGAATACACCATTTGAAAAGGCTTATAGGTTATAGTTAAGTGTCTTTGTAGTGGTAAAATTGAGAACACAATAAATTTCTTTTTCGCATCATATTGGATTATTTAAATTATTTTATAAGATATAATTTAGGAGATAACTATACATCCGTATAGTATATCACTGTTAGAGATATTTAGTAAGGCTAGAGTATGAATCAATAACAATAAACGTTTCCTTTATTCTTCCTATCTATTCAGGATGGATCTTATTATATGGTTTGACATGTACTGATATAAGATCCATCCTTTCTCCTCGCTCCCTTTTCTAATTATTCCCCTGTTCAATTTCCCCTGTTTCATTTTTTAACACTTGAGTGATTTTTTACTCAATAACCTACTTATGAACATTCCTGTTCGATATCGAATGAGGAATGGCTACTTTTTTAAACAAAAATCAAGTACCATCAATGAAAGAAATCTTACATTATTACAAGGCTTTGCTCTTTCTGCCCATAGTCTTGTTCTTATCGTACTCTGGATATGCTCAGGATCAACAAACGTTAGAGTTTAAGATTCAGATTCATGAGCCAGACACTATTTCAGTGAATCCACTGGTTACAGAAAATGTTTGGGGAGTCTATGTGAAACCAACTGCTGGTTTCGAAGATGGCCGAAACGGAACAGTTACCGCCTCTGGGCAGATATCTATTTTAATGAACTCCGGTGCTTTGGGCGATAATGGAGCTGATGTCATTCACAACATACAAAGTGTCAATGGTTTCTGGAACGACCAATACGATGTGGTTAGAAATCCATCAGAAAATAATGGAATTTCTTACTATTTTATCGGTATGGATGATGAAGGAGATGGGATTCCTTTAGAAGATGGAGAAGAGACTTTACTCTTTACTTTTCAATCTCTTGTAGACTGTCCGGATGCCTTAAGTTTAATTCAAAACGTAATTGATCCATTCGATGCACCAGTTGCGGCAGGAGGGTCGAATTCTGAGTTTAATAATCCAGGTATGGACTTAGCAGTCTTTAATACCAATACAGGTCAAATACACAACTGGCAAGGAAATTATCAGCTTCAAGCATGGGATTGTGAGGATTGTGATAATGATGGTATTTCAAATGGTATTGAGGATAGTAATGGTAATGGTGTGTATGATGTAGGTCAGGATTCGTCTGATTTATGTGATGCTTGTTTTCCTTTAGGTATCATCAATTTTGAAGCAGAGATTACAGGAGGAGATACCTTAAGTGTATGTTCGTCGCAGGACTCTGCTCAATTAGTAGTGACTACTACTGGTGGACTTCAGCCTTATACAGTCTTTGTACATACAACAGATGTTAATGCAGTAGAAGGACAAGTAATCTTTACAGATTATAGATCTGGAGATACGGTAAAAGTATTACCATTGATCACTACGACTTATACTTTAGATTCCATTATTGATTCATTGGGTTGTGCACTAGTAGATCCATCTGATTTAACGGGGTCTGTATTAGTTTCTGTAGAAGGCCCATTAGGATGGGGAGCAGGAGATGGCAATATGCCAGCTGATTGGATCTCTTGTACATTAGATACTTTATTCTTTGAAGTAGATGCGACTAATGGAGGAGATGCAGAGATCTTATATCAATGGCAAGTTAGTAAAAATGGAGAGTTTGGAGACTATGCAGATATTGCTAATGGTACACCTTATAGTTTAGCAGAAACAGACTCTTTAGTGATTAGTAATCCTGAGGGACTAGACGGATTCTTTTATAAAGCAAAAATATTCACAGAAACATGTGATACTTTATATTCTGAAGCTGCTGAGTTATTAGTAGATGGTCCATTCGTTATCAATTCAAGTCCAGTAGATGCCGCAATTTGTGGATTGGATACACATGTGTTTACGGCGGATACAGAGAACTTAGGATCAGGTAGCATTGTAAAAGAATGGCAATTAGGAGATGGCGCAGGTACTTGGAGAACTTTAGTTAGTCCAGGTGATGATACGCAATATGGAGACTTTGATACCGATACGTTACAAATTTTAAATACGACTACACTTTCAGATTTAGATAGTACTTGGTATCGTTTAAAAATTACTGGTGCAAATAATATTTGTGAGGAAGTCTTTACAGATTCTGCTCGATTAAGAGTAGAAGGACCATTGACAATAGATCCAATGAATTTGCCAAAAGATACAGCAGCCTGTATAGGTACGGTAGCTTGTTTTGGTGTTTTTGTTGATAATCCAGGAAGTGGTGTATTAGAATACCAATGGTATGCTAGACCAAATAGTACTGATCCATGGTTTGCTTTAACAAATGATGGTAACGTTAGTGGGGTGACATCTGATACGATGTGTATTGCGGATGCAGAGGATTACGATCTATTCCAGTTTGAAGTAAGAATTAACTCTACAGAATGTAGCAACATTAATACTTCTGATCTTGGCGGACCTGCTACATTAACAGTAGCAAAAGATATTACGTTTGATGTTGATCCAACAAGTGAATCTATTTGTGCTGGAGACCTTATTACATTTACGACAGATATAAATACAGAAGATTTAGAAACAGCAGGTACATGGCAAGTAAGTGCCGATAGTGGATCGACTTGGATTGATCTTGTAGCTAGTTCCATTTATTCGGATGTAACTACTATAGGTGGAGGGCCACAAACATTAACAATTGCAACAGATGCAGCAGCTACTACAATGCCAGATACTTTAGATGGTTTATTGTATAGAGTATTTGTAGCAGGAAAATTCTGTGAGGAAGTAATTTCTAGAGAAGCAGAATTAAGAGTACATGAATTAGAACTGTCAGATGTGGTAGATCCACGAGATACAACAGTATGTTCTGGAGAGGCAGCTTACTTTGAGGTATTCGTTCCTACTTATAACAGAGATCAAGAAGAATTAAGATATAGATGGCAAATATTTAATCCATATAATAGTTCTTGGGTCAATTTGAATCCTGTAGGTGATTATAATGGAGTAACTACTTCAAGATTGAGTATTAGTGATGTGAATGGATTTAATGGAATGCAGTTTAGAGCAGGAGTTTTCACAAATCAATGTGATACTATTTTCTCTGGCTCTGCTGAATTAACAGTAGAAGGTCCATTTGTATTTGGACATGAAGATGATGGTCATCCCCAAGACACAACTGTCTGTTTTGGAGAAACGGTAACCTTCAATGCGAATCCAGTCATAGATACTACTTCGTTAGATCATTTTGGTATCCGTAATGATGGAGATGTTAGTACGATCGTCTATAATTGGGTATATAATGAATTTGGAGACTTTACGAATCCAAGGGATGTAAGCGCAAATACATGGGCAGATGCAATACCATCTGGTGAGAATACAACTACCTTAGTAATAGACAATACTACAGATGAGTTAGATGGATATTCTTTCTGGTTGGAGTTGACTTCTGTTACTTGTGAGAATGTAATTCGTTCTTTGCCGGCTATTGTAAATGTAGACGGTCCATTGAGTTTTGCTATACAGCCAACAGATCAAACAAACTGTTCTGACCAAGGAGTTATTTTTGGTGCGGATGTAGTGAATCCAGGATTTGGAGGAGAGCAAACGATCAACTATCAATGGATAGAGTGGGATTCTTTATCTAATGGAGCTAATACGGATCCTACATCAGGTTCTAGTCTTTGGACGAATGTAACGAACGATTCTATTTATAATGGAGCTACTTCTGATTCTTTAAGTATCTCTGATTTATACAATAAAAACGGAAACAGATATGCATTGATTGCAACAATTGAAGGTTGTTCATTTGAATCATCTGATACTGTTAGATTAGGAGAAGAAGGACCAATTGTAATTAATAGAGATCCTGTAGATATAATTACTTGTGTGGGACAGCCAGGAGGCTTTGGTGCAACAGCAATTGACTCTACTACTTTGACAGATGCTAATTTAGTTTACAACTGGCAACTAAGTACTAATAGAGGAATTGATTGGGGCAACTTGACGAACGCAGGAGTTTATACGAATATCGATACGGATACGATGGATATTTCTAATGTAGATGCGACTATGCATGGCTACCGTTACCGTTTAGCGGTTACGAACCAATCAGGAAGTTGTGATACGGTATATTCTTTACCAGCTCGTATTCGAGCAGAAGGACCGATTATTTTCAATGCGGTAAGAGATACAACGATCTGTGATAACTTAGGTGCAGAAATTGAAGCAACGATTGATTTAACTTCTACTGGAACAGGTGTTCCGATCCTAAACTGGCAAGTAGATGTAGATGGAGATGGAGGAGCAGGATTATTTGCTGATGTGCCAACTGATAGTGTTTATGATGCTATTAATTCAAATAAATTATTTATTGAAAAAATATTTGAAGACACGATTATTTCAGTTGGTTTGTATGATACATTACTTAATCTAGATGGTTTTGATTATAGATTAAGATCTACTACAGATCTTTGTTTACAAACTACTCCAGCTACCTACTTTTACTCAGATACAGTAACCTTGAATATCAAAGCAGATACATTAGATCTTTGTGATTTTGATTTAGATGGAATGAATAACTTAATTGATTTAGATGATGATGGAGATGGATTGACAGATTCCGTAGAGGTGTATATTTCTACATCTACTGATCCTGAAGATTATGTAAGTCAATTTAATACAGATACAGATAACGATAGTATTTCTGATAGTCAAGAAGATGCAGATGGTGATACGATTAACAACGGAGAAGAATCAGATGATGATAACGGAGATGGTGTTTCAGAATTTGTAGATTTATTCCTTGATGTTCCTGGGGCTGGATCTGATCCAACACAAACTCCACCAACGGATGAGGATGAATTGGATATTTTTAACGGAGATCCATTAGATCCTTGTGATCCTATTTTGAGTCCGACTTGTATTGGTGTCGTTTTAGATATCAATGTTAAGTTACATGGTGCAATGATTGATACTTCTAGAACAGATGGTTGTAATGGTTGTATGAGAGATGAAATGAGAGTGAAGGATTTGGTTCCTGTAAATGAGCCATATACTGGAATGATGATTAATCGTTTAGGCAATCCTACAACAGAACCTGCATTTGTACATGTTGATGATCACACTGCAGATCCAATGAAAGGAGGAGGTGAGGTTGCTCCAGCTAGTTTGATAGCAGATCAACCAGCACAAGAGAATGATATTGTTGATTGGGTATTTGTAGAATTGAGAAGTAGTTTACAATTAGATTCAATTATTGCTACAAGATCTGGATTACTACAAAGAGATGGAGATGTAAGAGATATAGATGAAAGAAATACTTCTCCTGCGCCAGATCAATCAAAATTCTACGATTCAGATGGTTATAAATACCTAGTGTTTGATAGTACGTTTGCTGGAGAATATTATGTGTCTGTAAGACATAGAAATCACTTAGGGGTAATGACAAATGAAGCTGGTTTATTGTCTCCAAAAGTAATAAAAGTTGATTTCTCAGATCCACAAACAAATGCTTTAGGTGTTCACCCGCAAAAGATGTTTACATTAAATGCAGTTTATGATCCATTGAATCCTGCAATATTGATTTCAGCAGATAGTGTTATGCAAGCAATGTGGGCAGGTGATTTGAACTCTGATAGAAGAGTGATCTATCAAGGTGCAAAAAATGATGTAGATGAAATGTTCTTTAATGTTATTGGAGAATCAGCTAATACAGATAATTTAGATAACTATATTTTACCGGGCTATCTACGATCAGATTATAACTTGGATGGTAATACGATCTTCCAGGGACCGAATAATGATCGTCAGATGTTGATCTTTAATAGTATATTATCCTTCCCGGATAATAGAGAGAAATTCCTCGCCAATTACGTGATACTGGAACAATTACCTTAGGGTAAATACTAGGAAAAGGAAGGAAGTATAATTCTTTATACTTCCTTCTTTCCTATATGATGAGTGATGAATGATGTATAGCTACGCTTGACTGGTTGTTAAGTAGTCAAGGATAGCTATGCCTCATTCCTCCTTCTAATCATTCAAACAAAGAAAGCTATTCACTATGTTAAAAAGTATACAAAAAACAAAACTATTTTCTTTACTAATTGCGCTTCTAATAATGAGCGTAAATAGTATAGCTCAAGACATTGAACTGACTCTTGAATTACAGGCAGATCAAGAGACTTACCATGTCTATGCTCGGGCTATTGAAAATAGTCCTATTACAACTAATACCATTACAGGAACTGGTCAAGTTACAATTGTAGCACCGACAGGTTTTTCTTATGCAAATAATGCAGGCAGATCGGGAAGTATTGATAATGTGAGTGGACGTTGGGTAGAAAATGCAAGAGTAAATAAACCGATTGAAAATCCAACAATGGATTATTTATCTTTTGGTTTAAATAATGATAGTCCTTCTATTGTTTATAAAGCAAGGGAAGAAGCTTTACTTTTTTCTTTTAAAAGAGATGGGGCATGTGCGGGTAGGTTATTTTTAATAAATAATGATACAGACCCATTTGCTATATTGCCCAATTCTGAAAGCTCTAATCCTGGAAATGATTTAGGAATTATTGATTTAGATGGGGGCTTGAGTGCTTTTGGATATAAAGGAAATTACGAACCTTATAATGCAGATTGCCGAGATTTTGATGGCGATGGCATTTTTAATAGTATGGAAGATGTAAATGGCGATGGCCTATCTGGAGACGGAGAAACAAATATTTTTGATGCAGATACCGATGACGATAATATAGGAGATGGTGATGAAGATATCAACCAAAATGGTATCCATGATGAAGGAGAAACTAGTGCCTTAGATATGTGTGATCCACATACAACAGCTCTTTTATGTGATTTAGATAATGATGGAATTCCTAATGATGATGACGAAGATGATGATGGAGATGGTGTTGATGACCTACAAGACATAAATTTATTTGACCCAGAATCTGATTCAGATTTTGATGGGATTTCTGATATTACAGAAACAACAAATGGGTCTAACCCTTTAGATGCATGTGATCCTAGTTTGACGGTTAATGCATGTATTGGAAAAGACGAAGATATGGATGGAAGCTTTACTGGAATTCCAGAAAGTAGTCCAGAGTTTGATGCTAATGATGATGATCCATGTTTTCCTAACAATGATTCTCCAACTTGTGATTTTGATGGAGATGGAGAATCAAACCAACAAGATATTGACGATGATGGAGATGGCGTGTTTGATATATTTGACGTAGATCCTCATAATGCCGATTCAGATAGTGATAATGATGGGATACTAGATATGGTAGAAACAGGAGGGGACGGTAGTTATGATGAAGGGGTAGATACGAATCCTCTTGATCCTGATACAGACAACGATAAACTATTAGATGGAGTTGAAGATGTCAATCAAAACGGTATGCAAGATGATGGAGAAACGGATCCAATAGATGCGGACACAGATGATGATATGTTTAACGATGGAGAAGAAGATGATAATTTTAATGGGATGCAAGATGGAGGAGAAACAAATCCACTAGATGAATGTGATCCTGAACAAGTAGGACCAACTTGTGATTTTGATGGTGATGGTATTATTAATGATATAGATCCAGATGATGACAATGATGGCGTAAGAGATGAGGATGATATAGAAGATTTTAATCCAGATTCAGATAGTGATAACGATGGCGTGTTTGATAATGAAGAAACAGGAGAAGATGGATCTTATGATCCGGAAACAGATACAGATCCTTTGGAACCTTGTGATCCTAATACAAACACTACTTTATGTAAACCAGAAGATATAGATGGTGATGGCTTTATGGGTAATTTTCCGGTTGATCATGAATTATATGATCCAAATGATAACAATGCCTGTGAACCAAATCCTGAAAAATTAACTTGTGACTTGGACGGAGATGGAGATCCAAATGGTATTGACGATGACGACGACGGAGATGGTGTTCCAGATTTAACAGATATAGGTCAGTATGATCCGAATTCTGATTCTGATGGCGATGGTATTTCTGATATAGATGAGACTGGAGGCGATGGTGTTTATGATGTAGGAACAGACTCCAATCCACAAAATGACGATACAGATAATGATAACATCCCAGATGGGATAGAAGATATTAATCAAAACGGAATTATTGATGGAACGGAAACAGATCCGAGTAATCCTGATTCTGATGGCGATGGTATTCCTGATGGCGTAGAGGATCGTAATCAAAATGGTATACTAGATGATGGAGAAACTAATCCTTTAGATTCTTGTGATCCAGGTTCGGATGATGAAGGCTCTTGTGATTCTGATGGTGATGGCTTGATTAATGATGAAGATCCAGATGATGATAATGATGGTGTTTTAGATGCTGATGACGCTGGTCCAACGAATCCAAATTCTGATTCAGATAACGATGGTATTCCTGATAATATAGAGACAGGAGGCGATGGTATTTATGATGTTGGAATTGATTCAAATCCATTAAGTGCAGATACAGACGGTGATGGTATTCTTGATGCATCAGAAGATCGAAACATGAATGGAGAAGTAGATCCAGGAGAGCTAGATCCTGCGCAAGCAGATTCAGATAATGACGGTACTTTAGACCAAGATGAAGATATTAATCAGAACGGTATATTTGATGATAACGAAACAAATGCTACAGATCCATGTGATCCTGCACCCTTATTTGAAACCTGTGATTTTGATGGCGATGGCGAGTTGAATCAAGATGATACAGACGATGATAATGATGGGGTTCCAGATGATTTGGATACCGATCCATTAAATCCAAATTCTGATAGTGATGGCGATGGTATTCCTGATTTAGAAGAAACAGGAGGAGATGGTGTGTATGATGCTGGTACGGATACTAATCCTACAGAAGAAGATACAGACGGTGATGGTGTCAATGATGGAGAGGAAGCAGGCAATGGAAATAATCCATTAAATCCTTGTGATCCTGGTTCTGATAACGATGCTTGTGATGAAGCAGATTTAGTAGATTTAGATGGGGATGGTTATTCTCCAGATTTCCCTGTAGATAGTCCAGCACATGATACAGATGATACAGACCCATGTTTGCCAGATGATAATGCACCAACGTGTGATTTTGATGGCGATGGGGAAGTAAATAGTTTGGATAGTGATGATGATGGTGATGGCGTTCCAGATGCTTTAGATACCGATCCGTTTGATGTTGATTCTGATAGTGATGAAGATGGCATCCCTGATGGAATTGAAGTAGGCGGAGATGGTCGTTACGATCTAGCATCAGATACAGATCCATTAAATGCAGATACGGATGGTGATGGTATATTGGATGGTATAGAAGATGCTAACCAAAATGGTACAACCGAAAGTGATGAAACAGATCCATTAAATCCAGACACAGATGGTGATAATATATTAGATGGGCGAGAAGATGTAGATGGTGATGGAATAGTAGATTTCAATGAATCTGATCCATTAAGAATCTGTAGTCCAAATCCTATTTATCCAGAATGTGACTTTGATGGCGATGGTCAAATTAATGAAGTAGATCTAGATGATGATAATGATGGAGTAGCGGATATAGACGATGAAGATCCTTACGATCGAGAATCTGATAGTGATGGTGATGGTTATTCGGATGCGGAAGAAACAGGGGACGATGGGGAGTACAATCCAGCTAGTGATAGTGATCCTTTGAGTGCTTGTGATCCGAATCCAAACGTCATTGCCTGTACTGCGGTAGATGAAGATAATGATGGACATTTCCCAGGTATCGATGCCAATGATCCACAATTTGATCCAGACGATACAAATCCATGTTTACCAAGTTCAGCAGCCAGTCGATGTGATTTAGACGGTGACGGAGAAGTGAATAATGTAGATACAGATGACGATGGCGATGGACTAGCAGATGTTAATGATATTGATCCACACGATCCACTATCTGATACAGATGGCGATGGTATTACGGATGCAGACGAAGTTGGAGGTGATGGTACTTTTGATTTAGGGATTGACTCTAATCCATTAGAAGCAGATACCGATAGTGACGGCATTAACGATGGAGACGAGATTGCGAATGGTAGCAACCCAATAGATCGATGTGATCCAGATCCAATAGCAGGTGGATGTAATACAATTAATCCTTGTACAGAAGATCCATTAGCTGCTAGTTGTGATTTAGACGGCGATGGCTTGGTCAATAGCGAGGATGACGATGATGATAATGACGGCATTTTAGATATTGATGAAGATATTAATGGTAACGGAGATTTCAGCGATGACGATAGTGATGGCGATGGAATTCCAGACATCATTGATCCAGAAGGTGGAGGAGAAACCATCTTTATTAACGAATCAGTATATGTATATATCAAAGTCTATTTACAAGGAGCCTATGATAGAACAGAAGGCCAAATGACAGACTTCTTAAGAGTTCAAGAATCAATTCCTTTAACAGAACCTTATGGTACTTTAGAGATAGGTGGCAGAACACCTTTCACACATGTTGGAGCAGGAGGAGAAGAGAAAATAGATCCAAGTGTGTTAGATATAGAAGGCCAAAATGCAATCGTTGATTGGGTATTCTTAGAATTAAGAGAGGAAGAAACTACTGTAACAGAAACAAGGTCTGCTTTGATTCAAAGAGATGGAGATATTGTTGATTTAGATGGTGTAAGTCCTTTATCTTTCCCTGTGGCAGAAGGCGCTTATTACATAGTAATTAAGCACAGAAATCACTTGGGAATGATGACTGCAGCACCTGTAAATTTAACAACATCAGAAAAGGATCCATTAACGCTTGACTTCACAGATGGCTCTGCTCCTACTTGGGGAAAAGATGGCTTAAAGGATTTAAGTGGTACGCATGTTCTTTGGGGAGGTAATACAGATGGAGATCGATATGTCATCTTCCAAGGAAGTGGAGTTGGTATTCCAGATACAGACGGTATCTTCTTTACCATCTTTTTAGACGCATTGAATAATCCACCGATTTATAATCACATTTCTTCAGGATACTATTTAAGTGATTGTAATATGGATGGAGATGTGAAGTATCAAGGATTAAGTAATGACATTGATGATTTGATTTTCTTCAACATCTTAAGTCATCCACAAAATCTAAACTTCTTTACGAATTTCTTTATGGAAGAGCAAGTACCGGAAAAAGAATAAATAGGTGGAGATGTGTCAGTTTAATTGCACTGACACATCTCTACTTTTATCATATTTTAAAACTTATTGATTTTTTGTAAAGCCCATTTTGTCTTTCAAAAGCGCAATAAGTTTTGAAGTAAATTCCTAATTAAAACAATTTTTAAAAATGAAACTAGGACAAGTTTTTTCTGCCGCCCTTATTGGACTTTTAAGTTATGCACCATTAAGTGCGCAAGTACAGTTCATTTTAGATTTAGACCCAGATACAAGGGTATATACCGTTTCTATGTTGCCCGAAGTAACTTGGGCTTCTCCGTATAATAAGACAGCTACTGCACAAATTACGATGAAAGCGCCTACTGATTTATTTGAATTAGCGGAGTTTAGATCTTTAACACCAGATGTGGAATGGGAGATGAATGCAAGAGTTAATGGACCACAAGAAGCACCGAATACCGACTATCTATCTTTTACCTTAGTAACGGGTGGTTTAGAGCCACTTAGTTATCAAGCAGGAGTACCGACTAAGCTATTCTGTTTTAAGAATGCAACAGATTGTACAGGCGAAGTATCTTTAATAAACAACGACAACGATCCTTTCTTACCACCAAATTCTCGAAGTATCAATGTTGGTAATTCAATTGCGGTACATGGTGCAAGAGGAGAGGCATATACTGGAAATGTAAGTGATAAAGCATTTGAATGTGACTATGGATTGGAGAATATTAATGCGACACCAGCTGTGCCAGCGTCAATAGAAGATTTTGTAAATATCTATCCTAATCCAACAACATCAATTCTTAATATTGATTTTTCTTGGGATAAGTCGATCGGTAAGAAGCAGATTTTAATCTATAATAATATTGGTAGCTTGGTCCAGTTTTCTAAAGAAGAAATTAGACTTGGAGAAAATAATATTAGTATGGATGTTTCAAACCTAACGAATGGTATTTACAATATTTTAATTGTAGAAAAAGGAGATAGACTTACATTAGGAAAGATAATGAAAGTAGAATAGATCAACTTAGTACAAGGGATTTTTAAGAAAAAAATAAACAAAAAGAAGCAAGTAAAATCAAGGATGAGATAAACTAAAAGGCTTTTAGTAAACAAAAACAACATTCACCTTTATTAGCCAGCAACCCGAAAGTTGCTGGCGTTTTTATTTTATGGATGTTTCTAGTTCAAAGAAAAATTCAGAACACGACTATCACTGCTGTGGAACATCAATTCAGAGATGTAGGGAGTCATAAATTCTGCTAAAGGAAACTGTGCCACCATTTCTAAAACATCAAACTCAGATTCTGCCATAAAAATGGCCCACATAACGGATCTATCCGTGGCTAAAGAATAAGACTTTAAATGTCCTTGCGAGAAAAGTTGGCTGACTGTCTCTCTTTGAGCAGGAATTAATCTAGTGAAGTCATTAGATAATACCTCTGGTAGCTCAAACTCTACCATAAATTGTTTTTTCATAAAACAAAGCCTTTTATTTGATCATTCATTTGACGCACTTTCACTGGATTTGTCAAAGAATCTATCTGATTTTAGTAGTGAACGTAGTATAAGGCGTTTTATGCGCTATAGTTCAAACACTTCTAGAAATTTAACTTCCCATTCTCTAAGATTGTCCAGTATCTAATTTGTTCTTCTTAGTGAATACACCGTCTATTACCTATACAAACGTAATACCAATACTTGCAGTTTTAACAAGGCAAAAAATTAACGACAACTTAACTTAAATTTATTTTGCCTAGAGAAATAGGCTATTGAACACCCAATTTAGCCTTTTCGGAAATAAATAATACCATAAAATTACTTTTTTATTCCCCCTTTCAGAAAACAAAGGAATTGCTTACCTTTGCACTCGCTAAAACTGATCCATGAGATCACTATTGGTAACCAGTGTATTAAAGATAGAAAAGACTATCAAATAGCACTACAATCTAAATTAAAATGGCAATTTATTTACCAAAGGAGAAAGTCGAAGAGATTTTCCAAGAACACGGCAATGGCCCTAAAGACACAGGTTCTGTGGAAGGGCAAATCGCATTATTTACTTATCGAATTAAAGAGCTTTCACAACATTTGCAAAAGAACCATAAGGATCACTCTTGCAGACGAAAATTATTGACTTTAGTAGGTAAAAGAAGAAAATTCTTACAATACCTATCCAGAAAGGATATTACGAAATACCGTGCATTAATTGAAAAATTAGGCCTTCGTAAATAAATCTAAAGGATTTTTTAAAAAATCTTATTTGGATTTATCAATTAAATAAGGAAGTGTTTCTTTTTGTAGAAACACTTCCTTGTTTTTTAACGTTAGATAATTGCTACTGTTTATTACAGTTTTTCAAAGAAATACAACTACTATTAAAAATGGTAATTGTTTTAGATAAAATACCTTCTTAGAAAGGTTGCGTTGGCTCAAAAGTCTTTAGAACAATAAAAATTGACTGCCGACAAAAACATCTCAAACTCGAAAATTACCTAAAGGCTTTCCTTCAAAACATAATTGGTCGCCCATCTTTTTGTAAGTAGAATAGCTTACACCAAGCTAGATTTATCCAAAAGGATTCTCAACCATTATATTCTAAGACAAAAATGCAGTCTAGAATACTAAAAAAATCAAGTAAATGGGTTCACAAACTCCTATCAGTACATCATTTAACCTACCCGATGGACGAGAAGTAAGTATTGAAACTGGCAAATTAGCTACACAGGCAGATGGCTCTGTGGTAGTAAAAATTGGCAATACAATGCTATTTTGTAGTGTTGTCTCTGCTCATAAAGTGAGAGAAGGACAAAGCTTCTTCCCGCTATCTGTTGATTATCAAGAAAAATTTGCTGCCGCTGGCCGTATTCCTGGTAACTTCTTTCGTAGAGAAACTAGATTATCAGATTACGAAATTTTGACTTCTAGATTAGTAGATAGAGCAATTCGTCCGCTTTTTCCAGATGGTTATATGTTTGATACACAAGTAATCATTAACTTGATTTCTGGTGATCCAGAAGAATTACCTGATGCGTATGCAGCATTAGCCGCTTCTGCAGCAATTGCGGTATCTGATATTCCTTTTGCTTGCCCAATTTCAGAGGTAAGAGTAGCAAAAATCAATGGCGAATATGTAGTGAATCCTAGCAGAACCGCTGTATTGGGTGCAACACTACAGGTGGTCGTTGCAGCTTCTGTGGACAATATCATGATGGTAGAAGGAGAGGCGCAAGAATGTTCTGAAGCAGAATTGGTAGAGGCAATCAAAGTAGGACATGAAGCAATCAAAGTAATGTGTACTGCACAGGAAGACTTAGCTCAAAAAGTAGGCGAAAAAGCTTTAACTAAAAGAGTTATCGAACCAGCAGAGGAAGATGATGCATTGAAAGCTAAAGTAAAAGAAATAGCAAGCGATAAAATATATGCCGTTGCTAAAGGCTTTTTAAACAAGCACGATAGAAAGACGCAATTCAAAGAAGTAAAGGACGCATTTAAGGCTACCTTATTGGAGCAAGAGGGGGAGGAGTTTATGGCGGAAAAAGGAGACCTAGCTAAAAAATATTTTGAAAAGTTAAAGAAAGAAGTCATCCGAGAAATGGTGATGTCTGAAAGCGTTCGCTTGGATGGCCGTAAGTTGGATCAAGTAAGACCAATTTGGACAGAGGTGAATTACTTACCATCTGCACACGGTTCTGCTATCTTCACTAGAGGAGAAACACAAGCCTTAACTTCTTTAACTTTAGGTACGAAGTTAGATCAATTAATGATTGATACGGCTTTGGATCATTCTTTTGAAAGATTTATCTTGCATTATAATTTCCCTGCATTTTCTGTTGGGGAAACAAAGCCAATGAGAGGTCCAGGTAGAAGAGAGGTGGGACACGCTAATCTTGCAGCAAGATCTTTAAAGCAAGTGATGCCAAGTCCATTTCCATATACTGTTCGATTAGTATCGGATATTTTGGAATCTAATGGTTCTTCTTCTATGGCAACAGTTTGTGCTGGTTCACTAGCATTAATGGATGGTGGTGTCGCTATCAAATCACCTGTTTCTGGTATCGCAATGGGAATGATCTCTGACGGTACTCGAAATGCTATCTTAACGGATATCTTAGGAGATGAAGATGCGATCGGGGACATGGATTTTAAATTAACAGGTACAGCCAAAGGTATTTGTGCATGTCAGATGGATATTAAGATAGAAGGTTTACCTTATGAATTATTAGAGCAAGCTTTGGAGCAGGCTAAGGAAGGCCGTTTACACATTTTAAATGAAATGGCTGGTACCCTTGCTGCACCTGCCGAAGACTTTAAGGATCACGCACCAAGGATTGTAGAATTAATCATCGATAAGAGTTTCATCGGTGCCGTTATCGGCCCAGGGGGTAAGGTGATTCAAGAATTACAAGAAGTTACTAAGACGAACATTAACATTGAGGAGGTAGATGGTAAAGGAGTCGTTAATGTATCTAGTAATGATAAAGCATCTATTGATGCGGCTGTGAAAAGAATCAAAGAAATTACACATGTTCCTGAAGAAGGAGAGGTGTATGATGCAGTAGTAAAAACAGTAATGCCATACGGTGTTTTTGTTGACTTCCTCGGTAAGAGTGGTTTATTGCACGTTTCAGAAATATCTCATTCTAGAATAGATAGAGTGGAGGATGTTTTCAAAGAAGGAGATGCAGTAAAGGTTAAATTGATCGGTATTGACAAACGTTCTGGTAAATACCGTTTATCAAGAAAAGCCTTAATGGATCGTCCAGGTGGCGGTGATGGCGGCGGAGGTCGTGACGGAGGAGATCGTGGAGGTCGTGATGACCGCGGAGGCAGAAGATAGGTTTTAAGTAATAAGTAAAAGGTAAGAGGTAATAAGTATTCACTACTTACTACTTATTACCTCTTACTTATTACTTATTACTTATTACCTCTTACTTAAAACAGCCCGGGTGCTGAAATTGGTAGACAGGCATGTTTGAGGGACATGTGTTCTATGGACGTGCGGGTTCGAGTCCCGCTCCGGGCACAAAAGCTGTTACAATGTATATTGTAGCGGCTTTTTTTTTGCCCGATCCTTCCAAAGTGCTCGGATGAAACGTGCAGATTGATCCGACCATTGGAACAGGCTGACCGTTAATAGCTTTAAGTCATAGATCAGAGGACTAAATGAGATCTGTCATCTGACCACTCTAAAGTGATCGGACGACTTGGTGTGATTAACGAAATATTCTCACTTTTTGCCTTAACAAAAACAAGCGGTCCGATCACTTCCAGTGGTCGGATCGCAACACACTATCCGACCAAGATCTCCGCACAGTCGATGGTTACAAACTTAAACCATTGAGCGTGTGAAGATTTTGTGATATGGGAGTTTTTTTTAGTGAGAAGAATTTTGTTTATTGATATTGGTTAGGTCGACAACTTCTATAATTGTAGCTTACTCGTTACTTAACTAACAATATTAATAACTTAGGGCGAACGAAAAGTCATTATCGTAATGTGTAAATGCTTGAAAAAAAATGGATCTTACGTGTCGGACACCTCCAAAGGTGTCCGACACGTAGTTTTAGCTATCCTTAGAAATATTTTATCAATTGATTA
>JALZWC010000556.1 GCA_023300255.1 Saprospiraceae bacterium
CAAATTTATTTGGTAGGTTTAAAATGCTACTAATCAAAGAATTATATAGAGCCTGCCAAATAAATTTGGCGGCTACGTATGATTCAAAGCTATTAACGGTCAGCCTGTTCCAGTGGTCGGATGAGACGTCCAGCTTGATCCGACCACTGGAAGTGATCGGACCAATTGAGTTGGAATGGCCCCTACTTTGTTTTATACTCTATTAAATAGATGTGTATAGAAGGCATCAACTGGCAGGTTTGACCTTTACTTAGGCGTATACCATATAGGAGAAGAATAAGCCCGTTCCTGAATAACAGGTTCTTTTTCTATCCACGGATCTTGTCCCAATTTTGCAGAAGCGTAGGTAGAAAATCTAGGCGTAGGAATTTCTAACACCCGCACATAGTAGACCGCTTTTTGAGTAGCATCAAAATCAGGGTCTTCCCAAACGATAGCTAATTCTTTAGCACCGATAGTATTGGTATAAGTAGATTTTTTTAAATCAACCGTATTTCCAATAGGGGAGAGCAAACCTTTACTATCTAATGCTCGATCTCCTGCCCAAGCTATATTATAAATCTTTTCTTGAGTTTGATTATTTTCCAACCAAGATTTGACGACTTGTATTCTATCCAAATTTCCGCCCTTCGGATCTTTAGCAGCGTGGACCATCAATCGGACATTCTTATTTTCCGTACTATTTAAATCGCTGCCCATAGGCACTCCTTTTTGGTAACCAATATCTACAAAATTACTCTGCTCCACATCTTTTTGTTCAAAGTCCCAACCACCGAATACTCGAAGTTGGATTCTAGAACCCGTCGTACCATATACTTCCTTTCGGATAAAAGCATCATAAATATCTCTTCTAGTATTACTCTCTGCCCAGACAGCGGCATAGCCAGAAGAGGAAAAATCTATATGCTTAATATCCTTGATCCAAGATTTTGATTTATCGGCAGCACCACCATCTATTAAATTTTTTCCTGTAAAGTTATCTTCCTCTACGGAAGAGAGTGCCGTATGTGTATCCGAAGAACCAATCAAACCGAACTTATAAGGATTGACACCTAAATTTTCTTCCAATTTTAATCCATCTTGAAGGGCATATCTAATAAAATCAGCACGTTTTGGTGTTGCACGTTCCGACTTATTCCCCCCACTAGTTTTTAATAAAATATCCCATAATTCAAAGTTGGCAAATTCATCATTTGGAGACAAAGCAGGATGTCCTTCTGAAGTACCTTTTATTTGTGTCATTTCCACAACTGGTTCCCACTTTGCTCTAGTCTTAGCATAGGAAACATCTATTTGATTGCCTTTAGAATCCTTATCATCTGGAAACATTAAACCACCACTCACATTAGAATTATGCGGAATAGAGACCAAATCCACCCCATACTTTTTAGTGGTTTCTTCTAACCAAGTCCATAAATCTTCTGGATTAGGACTATGGGTAGCAGAGTAGGGTAGGAACTGCCCAGTCACGTCGCCAGCTTGTGGGGTAAATAAAACCCGATGTAGATTATTGCCGCCTAAAGTAGAAGTCCATTCCCAACCGATAAAAGCAGAGAATTTCCCTGGGTTATTATGGTTGTCTGCATATTGGTTATGTTCTGTCCATATGGATTTCATTACTTTGCCCGTATCTATTTCTGTTAAGCCCGTCTGGCCTAAATTTTTAGCCCGTAACCATTTTAAGAACATAGGAATGCCCGGTTTGCCTTCCACTATTTTTGCCAATCGTTTACCTGCTTCCGTAGACATTAATAATGGATCTTTATTTCTAGCTTTCAACATTGTTCCTAAACCTTCTGCATGATCGGTTACGACCAAAAAATCTAAAGGACGATTAATTTGTATTTTCTCTCCAGTAGGTGGGTATACCATGACTTCCCCTTTTGCAAAACGATAGGCGTCATCTGGACTTGCCATGATGGTGCCGAATAAAAAGGCATCGCTTGAAAAATTGGTGTGTATATGTGTATCTCCCCAGTAAAGGCTTTTATTAGGGTTTTTAGTAATATCTTTTTTAGCTGCTTGCACTGTAGTAGTGGAGCTAGTTGCTTCTTTGTTTTCTGTTGAATTGCTACAACTAACTATTAACAAGAAGGAAAGTAAACCCGAAAATAAGGAAAGGAACTTCATAGTTTATAATGATAATTTTTTGGTAGTGTCTTAAACAAGTTGAAGGAAGGCTCTATGTTTACTAAACCTCAAAGGTTTAGTAAACATTTATCCACTCTTTTAATACACTACCAATTTTTTAAACAACTTCTATATGCCGTAAAGGTAAAAGAAATATTGAAGTATTATCTATTATTTGCAACCTATCTATTGAAATCAAAAATGGAAGTAATTCGGAATCGATGTTGATTTAATTTTGTGGTTGAGTCATTGGGTAAAATAAATAACACAATTAGAAATTTTTTACCACATAGGTACATAGGACACATAGATCTCACTACGCTATGTGGCCTATGTGGTAAAAAAATATTGCGGTCTTTATTTTGTCCAACAATTTACTTGGTAACTATTTTTCTAGGATCACTACTTTTTTAGTCAATAGCTCTTCCTCCGTTTTTAATACAAAATAATACAATCCTTTGAGCGATGTTTTAGCACTAAAATTAATATTAGATGACCCTTTCTGATAAACTACATTATCGACGATTGTTTCTATAACTTGTCCATTCAAATTATAAACTAATAAGCTAACTTTAGAAGATTCAGGGATATCAAAATTGATAAGGGTATGGCTAAAAAATGGATTTGGAGAAAATTGCATATTTAGTTGACTGCCAATTGTTTGAGTTGGAGTTGTTGCAGTTTTAAGACGCGCTGCAATTGCTGTATTGGTAAAAGGAGCGGCGCAATCTTCAAGAATTTGGGCATGAAATTCCGCCCCAGAAACTACGGAAAAACC
>JALZWC010000557.1 GCA_023300255.1 Saprospiraceae bacterium
AAGTAACGAAATCAGTACTCCAGATATTAGTATTGAAGGAGGAAACATTACTTGTGAAAATAGCAGCCTTCAATTAAAAGTTAGTAGCTCGGAAGAACTAAGTACCTACCAATGGACAGGTCCGAATAACTTTAATGCAACAGAACAAAATCCTACAGTAACTACTAGTGGTCTTTATACACTTGAGGCAATCACCACTGATGGCTGCTCCGCTACACAATCTATTACTGTGGGAGAAAATACAACTGCCCCTACCCTTTCTATTACTGGTGGGACGATTTCTTGCAACAATAGTAATATCACACTAGGCGTAACTACTACAGATAATATCCTTAGCTACCAATGGACAGGTCCTAATGATTTTATCTCGACTAGTAAAAATCCAAGTGTATCTACAGAAGGCGAATACACACTAGAAGTAACTAATTCGAATAATTGTAAAGCAACAGCATCTACAATGGTCAACGGTAGTACAGATCTATCTGCCATTTCCGTAACTGGTGGTATTATTTCCTGCCTACAGGATCAAACTCAATTAAAAGTAACTACTTCCTTATCCAATTTAAGTTATAGTTGGTCTGGACCCAATGGATTTACTACCGCTGAAAAAGAACCGATAGTGAGCGTTTCAGGTATATATACCTTACTTATAGAAGCGCCATCGGGCTGCACAACTACAAAATCAATAGTAGTAAACGAAGGAACGACTACTCCTAATATCAATATCCAAGGGGGGATTATTACTTGTATTCGATCTAGCGTTACTTTAAAAATAACGACCGAAGATCAAGCAGCCACTTATGCGTGGAAAGGGCCTAATGGATTTACAAGTAATCAAAAGGAAGTGGAAGTAGATAAAACAGGTGCTTATTATATTACCGTGACTAATAGTAACGGATGTACCTCTACTGTTTCTCATCAAGTATTGGCCTTTAAAGATAAGCCCTCTTTTGAAATTATTACAGAGCAATCTACTTGCGCAGCTCAAGCGACTTTATCTATAGATCAACCAAACAATATCGACAACTACAATTGGAAAGGACCTAATGGTTTTAGTTCCCAAGAGCCAAATCCAACTGTTCATGTTGCAGGTGGATATACATTAGAAGCTAGTGGATTTAATGGATGTCCAACTACTAAAGCAATTAATATTACCTTTTCTGCACAAGAAAATAATTTATCTATAACTGGGAACAATCTATCTTGTGCCAAACCTTCTACTACTTTAAAAACCAATTCTTCATTGGTTATTATTGAATATGCATGGACAGGGCCAAATGATTTTACATCAAATTTAGCACAACCTGTTATCAATAAGCCTGGCAGTTATTCTTTAAATGCCACAACAGAAGGGGGATGCAACATCATTGAGGCAATTGTGATTAGTGCTAATATAGATATACCTAATCTTACACTAACTGCAGATCCTTTGGATTGCAATACCACTAGTACAACATTAAGCGCAAATACCGAATCTTTTATTAATAGCTATTCTTGGACAGGGCCGAATGATTTTCAGTCAACAGAGGCAGCTCCAAAGGTAAGCGATATAGGAATTTATACATTGGTAGCATCCGGAGGCAATGGTTGTTCTACCACTACTAATATTGAGGTAATTTCAGGTTTTACTTCTACTACTGCTGACATTTATGCTATAGACATAACTTGTGATCAAAGTGGACAATTAATCGCTCAAATTAATGGCACTTATAAAGATGTAACCTGGACAGGACCTAATAATTTTATATCAACAGAACAAGATCCTATTGTTACAACAGGCGGTACGTATCAATTAGAAATTGTAGGTGAGAGCGGATGTTCTATTAAAAAGACAATTGAAGTAAAGACAGGTGAAATTGAAATAGAAAACATTTCTATTCAACAGGATAACTGTGGTGCACGAGAAGGAAGCATTACTATAGTGTTAAAAAATCCAAACGATAGTTATGAAGTTCAATGGGATAACGGGCAAACAGGCCTTTCTATTGATAACTTATCAACAGGTACTTACTCGGCTACTATTCGAAATTCAGAAGGATGTGTAACTACTGTTACAGAAACTATTAGATCAAACTCCACTATTGCATTGAATAATTTAGAGGTGACAGAAATTAGTTGTGATGGAAAGGCTGATGGAGAAATTAAAGTAGTAGTAATCGGTGGGATAGCTCCTTATCAATTGCTATGGTCCAATGGTGTAGAAGGTGCTGTAAATACTGGCCTAGACAGAGGTTTACATTCCCTAGAAGTGGTAGATGCTGCTAACTGCATAAGAACTTTCTATTTTACTTTAAGTAATCCAGAGATCGAAGTAACAACAGCCATTATGGAAGATAAGGCAGAGATTGTTGTATCAGGTGGTCAATCAGGATATACTTTTGATTGGAGCAATGGAAGGACTGGTGCTTATGAAACAAACTTAACTGAGGGAGACTATGCCGTAACTGTTACGGATGATAATGGCTGTCAAATAGTGGAACACATCAATATACAGCCGACGGAGGAGTCGGAAGCTCCTTTACTTTTGAGTCCGAATCCAGCAGATACTTATTTCAATTTATCTTATGAACTAGAAGAAGAACAGTATGTCTTTATTTCTATATTTAATTCACAAGGACACTATCTATATAGAATGACCAAATTTACAAGTACGGTACAGGAGACAATCTCTACTTCTAGTTGGGAGAATGGAACTTACTACGTTCAAATCCTTCTTAGATCTAAAAGAGTTACCGAAGAATTAAAGGTTGTTCATAACTAAAGAATACGCTCCTTAAATCGATAAGAAGTTGTCGTGGGACAACGCTAAATGTGTTGTAAACGATTGGACCTTCACTGGTTCAGTCGTTTTTCTTTGTACGATGGTATTTAAATGATGCGAACTAGGTTTTACTTTTTTTACGATGGT
>JALZWC010000558.1 GCA_023300255.1 Saprospiraceae bacterium
TTAATTGATAACCTTATCACCATTTAAAAAGCTCCAAGCCACAAAAGCTTGTCCCCAATAATAAACTTGAATTACCAAATCTCTCGGAATGGGCTGGACACTTAAATTAATGGAGTATAACACATAGTTTGCTACGATACCGCAGGCACCAATCAATCCCATTACACGTCGAAAAGAAACATCTGTTGTATTGTTTTTAAATAATACAACAGCCAAAGAACGCCACAGTAGCAGTACGGCTAAAGTCAATAACACTCCTCCTATTTTAGCTGCATCGCCAAGATGAGGCGCCAATCTTAGATGTAGTAAAATTGCAGCTACCGCTATCGGCACTAGTAATAAGACATCTTTTACATAAGCTAGTTTATTCCCATCATTGCGTAGTCTAAAATGAAAAGCTAATGCTAATAAGGCGGTAGAACTTAAAAATGGTACTGTCGCAATTTTTAACCATTCTGCGCCCAAGTCTAGCAAAATATCACCGATAAATGCACAAAAAAAACTTAACAATATCCAATTCCCTTCGGGACGTTTATTAGAAAACAACACCACTAGAAACCAAAAAATAACAGGTAGGGGCTTAACGAACGTTGAGTAGTCTGTTTCTCTTAATAGACTGTACTGTAAGCAAAGTAAAAAGGTCATTCCAAATCGGAAAGTATTATTTCTCCATATCATTCTTATAGGATTATTCTGCTTCTGTAATTGTTATAGTAAATACTAGTATGCTTTCTTTTCATCCTTTCAAATTTGCTCCACAAGTTAGTAAATTATTTTAGGCAATTTAAATGTCCCATTACAAGCGACTCACGATCTACCTAAATCCGTGTCATCCGCAAGGTTACGAAGGAACTACGTGCCTGCCTGGCGATGCTAAATACAGCCAGGTTGAATCGCACCTATACATCTTAGGAACAATCTTAGTCGTATGGATTTATTCATTCAAGGTGCAAAACAAATAAATCCATCTTATCTTTACATTGGAATGTAATTCTTACTTAAATCTATTATAGTCTTATTTTTAAACGCTAATGCATCACAAGCTCATCTCCTCTCCCCTTCAAGGTTTTACAGACTTTCGCTTCCGAAATTCTTTCCAGCAATTTTTTAGTGGCATAGATTATTTCTATGCTCCTTATATTCGGTTTAATGGAAAGATGGTCATTAAGCCTGTTTATGAGCGAGATCTGCAGCTTAAAAACAATACCAATTTAGAGGTTATTCCACAAGTCATGACCTGTAGTGCGGATGAATTTATTTTTGCAGCTAAATATGTGCGCTCCCTTGGTTACAAAGAACTCAATTGGAATCTTGGCTGTCCTTACCCAATGGTTACTAATAAAGGCATGGGCTCAGGACTGATTAAAAGTCCTGAAAAAATAGATCGCATACTCGATCAAGTACACACTCAGACAGACATCATCGTCTCCATGAAAATGAGAATGGGCTATGAGCATGCTAGAGAAATATTGGACGTGTTTCCTATCCTAGAAAAGTATCCCATCAAAAATATTGGTATCCATGCACGGATCGGTGCTCAGCTTTATAAAGGCGGTACAGACTTGGAAGGATTTCAGAGATGCATAGATCATAGCAATCAAAAATTATACTATAATGGGGATATTACCTCCGTCGCCATATTCGAAGAATTGGCCGATAGGTTTCCTAGTATTGATCACTGGATGCTGGGTCGTGGATTGATTGCTGATCCATTTTTACCTGCCATGATAAAAAATAAAACCCACCAATATCCGGATAATAAAATAGAAATTTTCAGTAAATATATTGACACCTTATTTACGGCTATCGAACAAAAAGTAACTGGCGAAAAAGCAGTGATCAGAAAAATGCTGAGTTATTGGGAATATTTTTCAACGATATTTCCAAACCCAACTAAGGTCGTTAAGAAAATAAAAAAAGCCAAAACTTATGAGGTATACGATGCCGCCGTCAGAGAAATATTAGAAAGCGAAAAATTCGTTAATTCTTAAGGAATTTTTCAAGATTACAAGTCCATCTATTACCTTAAAAAACGTTATAAAAGGGAGTCCCTACTCTAAATATTGGTTTTAAAATTAAAGATGTTCTTTAAAAAAATTACTAATTATCCCATTTTAAAGTCTATTTATAATTATCTTGCAGCTTTATTAACTGAAAGCTTTTACCGTTATTAAGCTTATCAATTCTAAAAATAAAATATCATGGGAAAAGGTAAAGATGCAAAAAAAGCAGTAAAGAAAGAACCTACAAAGACAGCAAAGGAGAAGAAAGCAGAGAAGCGAGCTAAGAAGAATGGACATGCATAGTCTTTATGAAAAAGCCGGTAGCACTAATTGCTACTGGCTTTTTTTCGCTGGCGCAAAGGCTGTGCCATTGCACTAGCGGTACTTGGACAAAATTAAACGTACTATTTTAACCACATAGGTACATAGGTCACATAGAGCACAACACCTATGTGACCTATGTATCTATGTGGTTAAAAAACATCTATTGTGTCCTCTATTTTGTCCAACTAAATATCTATATGATTTTATCCAAGTCAAGTTAAATCCATCTTATTCCAATTTCACTCGTCTCTACGATAGTCAGATCTTTCCAACAAAATCTAAAAAGACTTTCTTGTGCAATTCAACATCCATATCAGGGGAAAGAGAGACCCGAACAATATAATCCTTGTCCCCTTCTTTAGTCGTCCCTTGCGTAGACGTTGCAGGTATCGTCCAATAACATCCACTTAACTGTCCATAGCTCACACAGAACTTACTTTCGTTGGGGATTTCTTTAATCATTAAATTGATTAGCTTATAATTTAGTGCTCTCTTATAAGCTTCTTTTTCTTCTGCCGTATTTCCTTTAGTCGGAAGATCTAAGGAAAACACAGATGGCGTAAATCCTTTTGTTGCCAATTCTTGGGAAACAAAATTTATTTTCGCAGCTGGTAAAGTTTCTTTGATGAAGCTTACAAACTCCCGTGTATTTTTATAAGCATCATCAATCCGTTGTATCATGGAAGGCATTTGTTTTGCTAAAATTTCCACTTGAAAATTGGTCGCCACATTATCGCAAAGTCTTAAATGCTTTTCTATTTTTTCCATCAAAGCTTCCGTCTTCGTATTTCCTACACAATAGCCCGCAGTACATAGCCCGCCACTTGGAAACTTCGACCCACTAACATATGCAATAGTCCTAACCGTGGAGAGTATTTCCCCTTCTCCTAAAAAGTGTACATTAGGACAAAATGTTTGATCTAAAATAAAAACTGGATCGGTAGCAATTTCACCAGTTGCTGTTTTACGTTCTTTAGTTAAAACAGCTTTTAATTGTATCAGATCTGGAACTTCCACTCTAGGGTTTGTCGGAATTTCAGCAATGATATAAGGGATCGCATCTTCCTTAGCAATTTTATTTAAAACGACATCAATACTTTGCACCATATCGTTATCCCCATCAACAGGTAAGTCTACCACTTCCACATTATCAATACAAGCAGCGACCCGTCTTGCTTGATCATTTGTTCCACCGTAACAATTTGGCGGAACAACAAACTTGATCGCTTTTCCTTTATGCTTTTCTAGTGCATTGTGAACTAGCCCCATCATAATTGCATATTGGATAGATAGTCCACTAGAACCAAGTAGCGCCTTTGTATTGGTGCCAGTAATGCCTGCAATTGAATCTAAGACAAATGTTTTATTGGTCTCTGCATTGCTTTCCTTCTTATTAGGAGAAGATGCCTCTGTTAATACTTTTAAGGCAGTAAGACAATTGGCAGGTGTCATTGCAATCGTCTCTCTTCTTCGAACATGTTGAATTGCGGGGATGTAAGATTCATTCTCCTTATTGACTAATAAAACACTTCCAAGTTGAGCAGAAATATTAATAAAAAAGTCAATGTTTTTGAGTAGATTAATAGTACCAATTTCGTTTTGTTGCGAAATAAAAATAGTACTGCCATCAAACGCAGGAATGGCTGACAATTCTTCCACCTTCTTTAGTTCAAATTTATACCCATAAACACTTCTTAATACGTCAACGTCAAAACCATCTGGTAATTCCTCAGTATAAATAATTTGGGTGTTTTTGTTGTCTAATAAATTTTTTCTTAGAATTGCCAAAACAGCAATCGTCTTTGAAGAAAAACTGATTACATTATTAGCAGGTAGCTTATTTAAATTAGCAATACTCCATTCTAGTAAACAAGACAATGGATGGCCTAATCGGATATAGTCATAAGCAGTAGGTAATTCATTGAGTGCTGATGATTCCGAGTTGTTGTTATTAAATAAGTTTTCAAATTGTTCTAAGAATTGCGTTTTAGCTAATTTCTCTTCGTAAATATCTAGTCGATGGGTTGTTAGGTTCAACCAGCTCGTTGGCATGTTTTTTAATACTTCTTTGGTATAGTTTAGCATTTTAGTGGCTTCCATTCTTTTTTCTTTTGTGTAGGATCTGTAATACTTGTTTTGTAAGTATTAGGAGGGGTTTTGTTGCGTTATGTCTTGAATGGACATCTACTCACGAAACATTAAGTCCAATTTAGGAAAAGTACTTCTCTAATTATAGTTATGGGTTTTCGTCCAAAATGAAATGCATGCCAAACCTTATTCAAAACTCGGACTACATCAATCAATGAAGGTAGGGATTGAAATTTAAAGTCGTTTTCCGACTAAGGAATGTGTATGAAATAACTTCGTAATTTATGCTGCTTCTTTTGCTCTTATTTTTCACTTTAATTCAGTCAAAGTATCAACAATTATCCTTC
>JALZWC010000559.1 GCA_023300255.1 Saprospiraceae bacterium
GCGTTTCCAGCTTTTCTTGGCGATGCACAAGCGGTATTTGCCTTTGTCCCCTTTCTTGTAACTAGACACAAATCCGTGTCCTAACAAGATAAAGTGAACAGGTCGGCAGATACTTGTTTTCTCTTGGTTTACTTCTAAATGAAGTTTGTTTTCGAGAAAACGGGTAATGCTTGACAGCACTCTTTCGGCTGCTCGTTTACTCGTTAAGAAAATACTACAGTCATCTGCAAAGCGTATAAAACAATGTCCTCGCTTTTCTAATTCTACATCTAATTCATGGAATGAGCGAAGTGGTGCGCAGCAAAAAAGGTTTGGGAAACCTTTTTAACGAAGTGAACCGTTGACGGGTGGGTGGGCTTACTGAGCAACGGACTTAGAGGACCTCCTTGGAGAGTTCCTTCTAGTCGTCTTTCTACTTTGCCTTCTTCCATAATGCCACTTCTCAAATACTTAGCGATCAACTGCAATAAGGTTTTGTCTTTCACTCGTTGGTGGAGTCGGCTTTAATCAAATAAACAAATAAGAATCGAATAAAAAACAAATAATCTAATTTTAATCCCTATTTTTGAATCAAATAAAAATTGGATAAACAATGAATAATTCAAAAATGGAATCAAAATTAGCATTCGATTTCAAAACAAATCAACAAATAATAAAGAAAATAGCTTTTATAGATTCTTTTAAAGGAAAATGGACTGGATTAGAAGTAAAAGAATCAATCTATCTCAAAGAATTAAAGCAAATAGCCACAATAGAAAGTATAGGTTCTTCTACAAGGATTGAAGGTTCTACTCTAACAGATAAAGAAGTCAAACAATTAATTGATTCCGTAAAAATCACATCATTTAAGACCAGAGACGAACAAGAAGTATTTGGATATTATGATGTACTCAATTTAATGTTAGATTCTTATGACTCAATAGAAATCAAAGAAAACCATATTCATCATTTACATAAGTCTTTGCTACAAGTCAGTTCAAAGGACGAAAATCACAGAGGAGGCTATAAAAAGCTATCAAATAAAGTGGTAGCCAATTATCCAGGGGGAAAGCAAAAAATAATCTTTAATACTACAGAACCCTTCTTAGTTAAAGGTGAAATGGAAATGCTTATTTTTTGGACGAATGAAAATATCAAGAACGAAGAGCTGCATCCACTAATTATAATTGCGGTTTTTGTCTATGAATTTTTATCAATACATCCATATCAAGATGGGAATGGAAGATTATCAAGGTTATTGACTACACTATTGCTACTAAGACAAGGATATGATTTTATGAGATATGCTTCAATGGAAATTGAGATAGAAAAAAGAAAGAAAGAATATTATAAAGCATTGATGAGTGGGCAAAAAAATAGAGGAACAAAAGAAGAAATTATAAATGAATGGATAATATTTTTTTTAGGGACATTAGAAGCGACAATCAATAAGCTAGAGGACAGATATAAAAGAATTAAAAACAAAAAAAGTTACCTCAATGATAGGCAAAAAGAAGTACTTCATTTTATTCAAAAAAACGAACCAGTAAAAGTAAGTGATATCACGTCATTCTTAAAAAAATACACATCATACACCTTAAAAAAGGATATAAAATATTTAACAGAAGAAGGATTAATTAAGAAATTAGGAAAAGCGAGAGCAACGATTTATGTGATGAATGAATCAAATAAAAAATAAGACTAAAAGCGAATCGAGTAGACGACTCCGCCAGCAATAACTGACGGAGTGCGCCTCTCACACCACCAAGCGTACGGATCTCGTACTTGGCGGTCTGTCTACAGCCAGATAAATTCGACAAACAAAAATACCCCCTCTTCACACGAGTTATTTTCTTGCTCTTTCCTTTCCATTTCGCTTGAGCGGTATTTATGCTCAAATTATTTCAGAGCTCTATGGTTTAAATAGAGACGATATTTTTAAGAGAGATGAAAACTCATTTTTTAAGTATTGCTTTTCTTCTGAAATAAACCATATTCCTTCTAAATATAGCGAAAATCGAAAGATAGTCCCAGAAAGAAAAAAATTACTAACCAATGAATTTTATAGAAAATTTTCAAATATAATTATTGGTACAAAGACTTATCTTAAATTAGGCGAAATATCAGAAATTTTTGGAGTTCCAAATAAGTGGTTAAAAATTCTTTTGGGCAAAATTGGTAAAAAACAAAGGGAAATAACAGCCTTTAAATGTGCATTTGATTATCCCAATATAATTGTTTGTAATCAATTAAGTGGTGCTGCAGGTTGGAGTAACGAAGCAATAAAAAATTTAGTTGGAAATCTAAAGAAGTAAAACGAATTTATTAAAAATAGGTATTTTTGTAGCAACCATACTAAATAGCTTAATATATGAGTGACCAAAAAGAAAAATATATCAATCCATTAACAGATTTTGGTTTCAAAAAGCTTTTTGGAACAGAATCTACTAAGATGCTCTTAATTGATTTTTTGAACCAAATCTTACCTGACAGAAAGATAAAAGACCTCTCTTATTCCTCTAATGAAAAACAAGGGAAAACAGAAATTGACAGAAAAGCCATTTTTGATTTATATTGTATTGGGGATAACGGAGAAAGGTTTGTTGTAGAAATGCAAAAAGCCAAACAAAATTTCTTTAAAGATAGAAGTGTTTATTATGCTTCTTTTCCAATTCAAGAGCAGGCAAAAAAAAGTGAATGGGATTACAAACTAGACCCTGTATATTCCATAGGGATTTTAGACTTTATTTTTGATGACCATAAGCAGGAAAAAGAATTATTGCACATTGTTGAGTTAAAAAATCAACGTTGTGAAGTGTTTTATAACAAACTAAAATTTATCTATCTAGAACTCCCTAAATTCAAAAAAGAGGAAAAGGATTTAAAGACACATTTTGATAAATGGATATATGTATTGACTCACCTCTCTAAATTACAAGACAGACCCAAAAAGCTTCAAGAACGGGTTTTTGCAAAACTATTTGAAGAGGCAGAAATTGCAAAATTTACCCCTGAAGAAAGGGAAGCTTATGAAGATAGTTTAAAGTACTATCGAGATATAAAAAATGTAGTGGATACTTCAAGAGAAGAAGGAAAGGAAGAAGAGAGAAATGAAATTGCAAAAGAAATGAAAAATAATGGAGAACTGATTGAAAAAATAATGAAATATACTAATCTTACAAAAGAAGAAATCGAAAACTTATAGAAAGAATAAGCCCCGCATGGAATGGAGTAGATGGGCTCACCCAATAAATTGAGTGAAGTGCGCCTCTCACACCACCAAGCGTAAGGATCTCGTACTTGGCGGTCTGTCTACAGCCAGGTAAATTCGACAAACAAAAATAACCCCTCTTCACACGAGTTATCTCTTACTCTTTCTTTTCCATTTCGCTTAGTGAGTCTAAGGAATGAGGAGATAATAAATGTTACAAGTTGGGTTAGTCATTTTTCTGTCTTAGGAAGCCAAAAAACTAGTGCATAGCAGGGCTACGGACTC
>JALZWC010000560.1 GCA_023300255.1 Saprospiraceae bacterium
AATTCATAAAAGAATAGTATGAAAAGACGCTACAAAGCAATTGGTTTAATGTCAGGAAGTTCTCTAGATGGTGTAGATATTGCTTTTTGTCATTTTGAATTAGGGCAGGATGCTCAACAAAATTTAATAATTGAAGACTGGTCTATACAAGTAGCAGAGACGATTCCTTTCCCTGAAAAGTGGCATAATCGATTACTCAATTTACCTACGCAAAATGCCCTCACTTTTGCTAAAACACATACTTATCTTGGACATTTTCTTGGAGAAGTAGTTAATAACTTTATCAACACGCATAAAGTATATCCGGATCTGATCGCCTCTCATGGGCATACTATTTTTCATGATCCTAATGCTAGAATGACGATACAAATTGGCGATGGTGCTGCAATAGCCGCCACTACTGGTTATACCACTATCACTAATTTTAGAAATCAAGATATTGCTATTAATGGAGAAGGGACTCCAGTCGCCCCTATCGTAGATAAGTATTTATTCAAAGGCCATGACTTTTATTTGAACATTGGAGGCATTGCCAATATCTCTTGTGTCTTACCAGAAAAAGTAGTCGCATTCGATATCTCTCCTGCTAATCAATTACTAAATGTGCTGGCTAATCGCTTAGGTCATGAATATGATGAGGGTGGGAAAATTGCCGCTTCTGGGACTATAGAGGAGGATTTATTCAAAGCTTTTAATGCGGCCTCTTTCTATGGGCAAGCCTATCCTAAGTCTCTAGATAATGCTTGGGTAACAACAAATTTATTAGCGCATATAGAAAATGATCCAGAACTCCTCCCTATACAATTAGCTACAAGTGTGGAGCATATTGCTTATCAAATTGCCCAGTCTATTCAACAGGTTATTGAGAAGGAAGGACTACAGCAAACTTCTTATTCCATGTTAGCGACAGGTGGAGGTGCTTTTAATACTTATTTAATAGAGCGTTTACAAAGTTACTGCGATGTAATGGATGTGAAAATTATTCTTCCTGAAGGTCCTATTATTCAATTTAAGGAGGCTGTTTTAATGGCTTGGATGGGGGTGTTGCGTATGGAAGGGGTGCCTAATGTTTTGAAGACGGTTACTGGTGGACAGCGGGATACTGTGGGTGGGGCGGTTTATGCTGGGCGATACTCTCGTTAGGTAAATCAGAAATCAGATATCTTACATCATAAATTATATATCCAGCTAGTTGCATCCCAATTGGATATATGAGGTATGATTTCTGATTTATGATGTAAGATTTTTCCGCTCTAGCTTGATCGGACCACGGTAAGTGGAATGTCGTCAACTTAAGAAAAAGGAGGCGGCTTACTGGGGCACAATTCAACGCGGAGCTACTTCGTAGCTACACGGATGAAACGGATTTTTGTAGGTCGTGAGAGACGTTGACTATTGCTAGTTGTTTGTCTTTGCTGACGCAAAGCTATGCCTCGCTCTTTGTGCCTATTATCGAATATCTAATATAATGTAATTCACTATTTAAGTCGCTCACGACCTAGAGCATATTTAGGATAGAAACCGTGTCATCCGCGTGAACCTCGAAGAGGTTTCCGTGTTGAATTATGTCTAGTAAGCCTAGTTAGCCTTCTTCAAATTCACAACCTCCTCCGTTTCAATCAAAGACAGTTGCTTCAATTCTTCCTTTTCAAACAAAGTAGGAAGCTCTATCAGAGGCGTACCAATAGGCGCTTTAAAATTGATATAATCCTGAAAAACAATTCCATCAACTACCCTAGTATTATAGGCACTTCTAAATCGGACGCCACCATTATTCGTTAGATAATTATAAGCTAAATAATCAATTCTATTCGTTGTTTGGTTGATCCAATAATGAAATTCATCATCATGATCTACCCCGCCATTTAATTCATTAAAATGAACAGACAAGATGTCATAGCTTTTACTTTTAATCGTAGCTGTTCCTTTATGCGCTAGCTTCACCGCAGGGTCTTGTAATTTATAAGGCAGGGTTGCAAAGTAAATGACCGAGTTGACCGCCTCTTTATGTTTAGCTATATCTTTAGCAGATAAGGAAGCCTCCTTTCCATTAATCGTTCTTTTAAAAGTCGTATTGTTAAGTATATCCTGTATTTCTTCTCCGTTATCCACATAGTTCCTAACATATTCATAGGATTGATCCTCATTTTTGAAGGTATACGATTTATCTCGAAATACAAATTGGTAATGCGCCTGCTCGTAGCCTTGGCCGCCGTGCGCTTGGATTGCTTTTGCCAATACTTGTTCTGCTTTAGTTGGTGGGTTCAAAGAAAGGTTATTAGCACTCTTCTCAGGAGCAATATCACAAGCAGTAAGTAAAACGCAACATAATGTAATAACAGTAAGGAGATGTCTCATATATTTTTCTTAATTTAGTAATCCTCTAGGTTTGACATAGCTCTAGAATTATTTTTTGCATAAGACAGGTTTGCTAAACCTTGGAGGTTTAGTAAACCTTATTCGAAACAATATGCATAATTAATTTCCGAAGCTAACAAATCTACAATAATTTGATGCAGAGTGTTAGATAAATAGATGTAATCGTTATTTAATGTACTTATGGTGACGAAGCTATGCTCCTTAAACCTCCGATTAATATTTATTGCTATAGACTGTTCCGAAGCTACGCTCCTTTTTTCAACTTTAAAGGGGCATCGCTCCTGCCTGGCGGCTCGACAGGCCCGACCCCGTCTATAGCAATGGGTTTCTCTTTTTTTCTAAAGAGCATAGCTTCGTCCCCGTAAAAAATACTAGATCAAATTTTGATTACGCCAAAAATAAAACGATAACTTCTGTTCTAAAAACTAAGCATTCAAAACTAATTATAGCATATATTCTTGAACAACTTCCAGACGATTTTAGTTAATTTAATAACGAGCAAAGAATAAGGGATCAGGAAATAAATAATCTACCATTCTGACTTGTCCCTTTTCCTTATAAAAAAACTTAAAAATGAAGCCGTAGCTCTGCTATGCCTTAATTTTGAAGCTTCTTTACAAGAAAAAATTACTGCGCCATAACTGGTAG
>JALZWC010000561.1 GCA_023300255.1 Saprospiraceae bacterium
GGATACATTTTTGATTTAAATACTCTGAGGGGAGTTGTTTTATACACGACTATTTGGCTTCATATACTTCCGCTGTTAAATCATCAATGAATAGCGTTTTAGTGCTTCCAGCATTCCAAAAAACAATAGATAAGGTATCGAAATTTTCGTTAGGTATTTTCATGTCTGTCCAGTTACTTTGCCAGGCGCGTTCTCCCATTTGGCGTTGTACTCGAATCATTCGACTTTTGATAACTTGATCTTGTTTTTTAAATTGAACAATTAATTGGGTCATTCGCCAAATATCCCATTCTTTTTGAGGGGTATAAAACTGAGCACTTACCCGTAACCATTTGTCTTTTTGAGGAGCCAAAGGTATATTTATTGTGGGGGTATATTTATTGTTTGTACTTATTAATAAAGCTTGATTTCCAGAATGTGCGTACTCTTTGGTATAAGCTACTGTATCTACGTATTGTTCAAAGTTATTGGTATAGATGGAGTTAATATTTTTTCGTTCTCCTTGGTAATCTTCTTTTGTATCTAATAATTTTTTATCTAAATCTGTTGGCTTAGCCTTGCCAAAGATTCGCCAATAATAAGCCTTGGTCATTGCGTCTACTTCAAATCCATGTCCGTGCGCTTGGTAGGTTTGCATACAGTTGAGCCAAATACAAGTAGTGGCAAATAAGAATAAGCCTATCCTTTTTACAGACAGACTTAGGTTTGATTTTTTTATTTGCTTTGGCTGATTGGCAAATGGTGTTAATAACATTGTTAATAATGCAGCTATAGGAAATAATAAAACGGGGTAGGCTTGTATCAAAGCACGTTGTCCAAAAGAACCACCATACCACCAAATATCCCAAGCTGCCGTTAAATAAAAATGAAGACCGAAATAGATGGCTACGCCCCAAAATAAGAAACGATATCGCTTGTATAGTGGAATGAATCCAATGAGTGATAAGACCATAATGGGCGTATAAACCAACCAACCTTTTCTATAGCTGAATAAAACATCTTTTATATGTGGCCAAAGCCAGCTAAAGCCTTGATCTTGGTAACTGTAGACTAACCAATTCCCAGAAGCATACTTCCAATAGACTAACTGAATAGATCCAATAGCTGCAACTACAGCTACTATTAATAACAATTGTAGAATATGTTTTTTCCAAAAAATAAGCCGCTCTTGAAATGTACTTATAGAGCTTAGCCCCCAAAACAAGGGTATTAAACATATTAAAATATCGGTGGGTCGACTCAATGCTGCTAATCCGATGCAAGCAGCAATAGCGGTACTTCTTCCGAAGCTTGGACTTTTGTACCAATGAATTGTTTGCCAAATCAAATAAGCGACTAATGTAAATACCCAATTATGGGACATACTTCCGTCAATGGCCGTATAATTTAAATAATTAGTGGCAAAAACTACTAGAATTAAGGTGAGCCCTACGATCAATTCTGAAAAATAAAGGAGCAGAATTTTACGCATCATCCAAAGTCCAATTGCTGCTATACAAATACTACCCCAGCTTATTCCAAATTGGTAGGGTAAAGAGAAACCGTCCGTTGGATAGGCCGTACCTATAGCAAACAGATGGGCGAGTAGAAAAAATGGAAGATATAAGATAGCTAAACCTATGGGGTATTTCATGACGTAATTCCCATTTTCTTGTAGGTAAGCCTGATAAAATTCACTACTCGGATGATACTTGTTAGTAATATCGTCTTTGAAAGAGAGCTTTTTTAGGTCTTTGTATATAATGGCTGCGGGTAGGTATAGATAATAGCCCGCTACATCCCAACTTAAGGTCGCCTCTGTTTGTGGCTGTTCCCATTTGGGGTACCACAATGCAGTGCCAATGATCATAGTACAACATAAAAAAAAAGCAAGGATAGAAAAGCGTTGTTGCATGTTATTTGATAATCAATTCATTTTTAAACAAGTCTAATTTTCTAATTCACAATTTTACTCAAAAAAATAGAGCTCTTTATCAAAGTGGCTCGAAAATTCCCTATATTCCGTATTTGTGGAGTGTTTAAGCTCTATTTATATTTTGCTAGATGCAAGTTTAACATATAGGCACATAGAGCACATAAGCTATGTGTTCTATGTGCCTATGTGTTAAAAAAACGTGTTAAGTATTTTGGATATTCATAGAAACTGTAATTGTTTCCTAGAAAAATTGAGGCATTGAAAGATACGTATCGACATAAAGGATTGAGAAAGAAATTAGTGCAAACGCTTTATAAAAAAGGCGTAAAGGACGAGGCCGTTTTACAAGCGATTGCTACGATTCCTAGACATCTATTTCTAGAAAAAGCATTTGAAGAGTGGGCGTATGCAGATAAAGCATTTCCTATCGGCAATAAGCAAACTATTTCCCACCCATTTACAGTTGCTTACCAGACGAGTTTATTAGCCATTAAAAAACGAGAAAGAATTTTAGAAATAGGGACAGGCTCTGGTTATCAAGCTGCCGTACTATCGTTTTTAGGTGCTAGAGTTTATACGGTGGAGCGACAAGAGATGCTCTATAGTAAAACGAAGGAATTATTAAATACACTAGGTTTCAAAGGAATTCGAACTTTTCTAAAAGATGGGATGAATGGCTTACCAGATCATGCGCCATTTGATAAAATATTAGTTACAGCGGCAGCTACTTCGATTCCTAATCCCTTATTGGCGCAATTAAAAATTGGTGGTATATTAGTCCTACCAGTAGGAGAAAAAGTGCAAAAAATGTGTAAAATAGTCAGATTAACAGAGCGAAAATATAGTCGAGAATATTTAGATAATTTTAAATTTGTACCCTTATTGGCTGGATTGAATAAAGAGGAATAGGGATATCACGTCAAAAAACTTGACTAATAAAAACATACGAATGAGCAAAGAGACAACCGACTTGTCTTTTTTTAAGAAAGGTTTATTAAAATGGTTTAAGACAAATGATCGACCATTGCCTTGGAAAGGAGAGAAAAACCCTTATTATATTTGGTTATCAGAAATTATTTTGCAGCAGACAAGAGTAGAACAAGGCTTACCTTATTTCGAAAAATTCAAAAAACATTTTCCTACCATAAAAGAATTAGCAGATGCTTCAGAGGATACCGTAATGAAATTATGGGAAGGGCTAGGATATTATTCTAGAGCTAGAAATCTCCATGCTACGGCTAAATTTATTGCTTATAGTTTAGACGGAGTTTTTCCTGATACACATGAAGAAATCTTGAAGTTAAAAGGGGTAGGGCCGTATACTGCGGCAGCTATAGCTTCCTTTGCGTATGGTTTGCCATATGCAGTAGTAGATGGAAATGTCTATCGAGTACTCTCTAGGGTCTTTGGTCTTGACACACCGATTGATTCTACGCCTGGAAAAAAACAATTTGCAGAACTAGCAGATCAGTTGCTTGCAAAAAGACGTGCAGGCGTATATAATCAAGCCATAATGGATTTCGGTGCGACACAATGTACTCCTGCCAAACCGAATTGTACCATCTGTCCATTCAAGAAGCGATGTGTGGCTTTGGCCAGTAACACCGTTTCAACTTTACCTGTTAAGTCAAAAAAGATTAAAAAGCGAGAACGGCATTTTAATTATTTATTGATAAAGTGTGGAGATACTATACTATTGCATAAACGGATAGAAAAAGATATTTGGCAGAATCTGTATGATTTTCCGCTGATAGAAGCAACTACAATCCTAACTAAAGAAGAGTTAATTGCTACGGATTTTTTTAAAGACTTATTAGGAAGTACGACGTATCAGTTTATAAAAAGGTCTAAACCATTTAAACAGCTACTGACGCATCAAAAAATTATCGCTGTTTTTAGCGAAATAAGCATTAAAAAGCTACCTAAAAATATTCCTTCCTCATTTATTCCAGTCAATCAAAAAAACATTCCTAAATTTGCATTTCCAAAAATCATAGATTGGTATTTAAAGGATAAATCACTATATTTAGAACTGTTTTAACCGTTTATATGCTATAATTCACGGTTCATACAAAACTTTCTAAACCGTTCATACTAACGAAATAACTACACTCATGGTAAACAAAGTAACATTAATAGGTCGGGTTGGTAAAGACCCAGAGGTTCGTCGATTAGAAAATGGCATCGCTGTAGCCAAATTTAGTGTGGCTACTAATGAAAACTATAAAGATAAAAGTGGGGAATGGGTTACGCTAACAGAATGGCATGACATCGTTGTTTGGCGATTACTTGCGGAGCGAGCAGAACAACAATTGAAGAAAGGAAAGCTAGTATATGTAGATGGTAAATTGACCCATCGTAAGTGGCAAGCAGAAGACGGTAGTAACCGCTATTCTACGGAGGTAGTTGCGAATACCTTCCGATTACTAGAAAAAAGAGAAGAAGGTAGCGGTGGTTTTTCTTCTAATTTCCCTGGTGGAGAAGATGTTCCACCAGCTAAGGAATATGAAAAGGCTGCACCTGCTGGAACAGCAACAACTCCTGCTGCAGCTGAAACAGCTACTCCTAAAACAGCGGCTCCTGCCAGTAAAGAAGAGGCAGAAGATGATTTACCATTTTAATAAAATGTAAAACAAAATTGGGGCAGCATCCCTACATCCACGGAATGACAAGAGGTAGATTTAGGGATGTTAAGTGGCTTGAACTTCCCCCTAAATTGTTTTACACTTATTTTAATAAAATAATTCCATATCAAGAAAGATTACTATGGAGGAAGTTTTCTTGATATAGAGTCTATCTAATTATTTAATCGTTATTAAGTAATTTATTATTTCGTCATTACTAAGTAGGTCGTGTTAATTAAACGGGTAAATTTAGGAACTAGACT
>JALZWC010000562.1 GCA_023300255.1 Saprospiraceae bacterium
TCTCTGTTCTAGTTCACATGTATAGTAGTATGATAGCCATTATGTCAAATGAGTATAAAATAATTCTGAGGCAAGTTCAAACCAATTGATCCAATCACTTCCAGTGGTCGGATTAAGCTGCACGTTTCATCCGACCACTAGAAGTGATCGGATGAATTAATCGGCTATCTCAAATTTTTTTTATACTCCTATCAAATGAGATGGAGAATAAACAATTAAGCATGTACAACATACAAAAGGTAATCAAAGCAAACATAGCTTTAAAAGAAAAATTAATCAATGATGCTCCTTTAATGAAAACGATAGAGCAGATTATTGATTGTTGTACAACAGCATTTGAACAAGACAAGAAAATATTTTTTTGTGGGAATGGAGGAAGTGCAGCGGACGCACAGCATTTAGCTGCTGAATTTTCTGGTCGTTTTTATTTAGACCGAGCACCTTTATTTGCGGAGGCTTTACATGTCAATAGTTCCTTTATGACAGCCGTTGCCAATGATTATTCTTATGCAGAGGTCTATGCAAGATTGATACAAGCAAAGGGTAGGGAAGGGGATATCCTCTTTGGTATCTCTACTTCAGGAAATTCTGAAAATATAGTAAGGGCCTTAGCGCAAGCAAAAAAGCAAGGACTCCATACCATAGGTTTTACTGGAGCAACAGGTGGTACACTAAAAAAATACGCAGATCACTTAATCAATATCCCATCTACCGATACACCACGAATTCAAGAAGCACATATCTTAGTAGGACATATTATTTGTGAATTTGTAGAAGCTAATTTGTTTGGTAAGAAATGATTGAAAAAAAGTTTGACAGGAAGACTTGGTAAGTTTTCAAAACTTCCCAAGTCTAGATTTGCAATAAGCTCTAGGGGCAACGATTTGGAAGTTTTGAGTTTGGTTTTGATACTTGAACTTACTACGCCTGCTTCCCACCCAATTCATCAATATAAGCCTGATAAATAGGCAAATCTTCTAATACCGCATAGCCCCACTGCGTCTCATAGCCATTCACTAATAAAAAGTAATCAGAGATAATATCCCCTTGTTGTTCCAAATTAAAATCAACAAGGCCTTCTCCGTTTTTTCGCCTCCGCTTAAGTGCCGCAACCCCACCATAATCATAGCCACAATCTGTATGTTGCGCTAATAATGCACGAACCATATAAATGGCCCCATACTGCTGATACTGCCAGATATGCATTAACTCATGAATAAAGATGTTGTGATGCATTTTACCCCAACTATTAATAATATTAAAGCTAACATAACAAAACCTATAAAACCTAGGACCAGCATGTGCCCTTTCATCAAGCCTTATGGGGGTATAATCAATAGAAGTTCCATAGATTGTTTGTGCCAAAGCAATTTCATGTGTTGTTAAAGGGCGAGTATTATATTTGAAGAAATCAGATAAGGTCTCATAGATTTCTCCAGTACCGATTAGTTCTAAAACTAAGACTAATACTTCAAATAACCAGATACCAAATACCGATAACCACGAAGCGTTATCTGCCTCATCCTTCCAATATTCTTTTTTAGAAATTTGAAAAGTAAAGCCTCTAAATAAGTGCTGCCACAGTCGAGTTAAACGAATAAGAAATAGTCGAAAGTAAGTAGCAACTCTATAATAAAAGGATTGTATTTTAGTTAAAAACATGAATGCTATATCTCAAATATCAAATTCCATAAAAAATAAAAGTCAAGTCAACGTCTAAATCAGCGTAATCAGACCAATCATAAAAATCAAAGTCCGTGTTAGAATGTAGGACACCCCACCTTATTACGTCGACCAAATTTACGACCACCGATAGTGCCACTCTCCAAGAAATTATAAGTAATCGTAAAGCTAGAAATAAAATACCAATCATTAACATTAGTGTCCCCTCTTCCAAAGCCAGTTTTTTCACCAGGGCTGACGCTTCTATCGCTCAATTGGACCGCAATATTTCCAGAGCCATCTCTATCAAATAATTGTAGATTAGGATAAGTTAAACTTACATCATCTATGTAATCCGTAAACAATTTTCTAGCGCCAACCTCAAAACCAATATGAATATTTTCGGATAATGCATATTTAAATCCTAATCCAAAAGGAATCGCCCACTGACTTAATTCGTACGGTGTACGATCTGGATATTCTGCCAAGCCCTGTCCTTCTGTTCCTAACTCTTGAAGATCATAGACCCTTCCTTCTATATCTGTCTGCGGGTTGAATTTGAAAAAAGTATACCCAGTAAAAAGATAAGGAGAAACAGAACCAGCTTGTGGATCAAAACCTAATAGGTTAATTTCTCCTGTTACTCCTACCTCATAGATATTCGTACTGAAATTTAAATTTCGATCTTGTATCAATTCAATTCTAGATTGTGCATCATTGCCGGATAGGGTAGTATATCGACCATGTATTCGCAAAGCTAACAGATGATTAAAATTATACTTAACTAATGCACCAGCAGACAGATTAGTTTCTTTAAAATCAATGGTACTTGAATTGGAAGATAATTCACCCATATAGTTGGAACTACCTACAGATACACCCACTTCAAAAAATTGTGCATTTACAATCAATGGGAAGCATAGTAAAAAAAACAAGATTAATTTATTCATCGAATGAGTATTAGAATGATTCAATTATTAAAGAACAGAGAAGCGAGAGTAGAGAATAGAGATGTATTTCGCTTAAAAATACTCGAAATTTCGTTGTTTGTCAAACGATATACATCTCTATTCTCGCTTCTCTACTCTCTGTTCTATCAATGTCTAATAGGGTATTATTTTGTCCTCTTCTTAAAACGAAAAATTACTTATTAGAGTATACAAAATATTCCCAAGGAGCTAATACCATTGTTTGTCCTTTTTTCAAGGTGGTAGTCTGTCCAGAAAATAGATTCGTATAAGTGCCATCTGTAAAACCATCTGAAAGCGTAACACTTTGATTATCAGTAGATAAATTAATGACCACTACTACCTTATCTGCATTTTTGGATCGGCTAAAAGCATATACAGATTCATCCACACCAGTAGGTATTTTTACTAGCGGACCACCATGCGTGCCATTCCATAAAGCTTGATTACGATGCTTTAAATCAAATAAGGTTTTATAAAAATTAGCATATTTAAAATCGCCCCATTCAATCGCTTCTTTTTCAAAAAATTCTAATTGATTATCCATAGCACTTTCCATACCAGAATAAACTAATGGCATTCCATCAAAGGTGGCTGTAAGTACTGCGAAGGCTTGATGTCCGTCACCCATTCGCTGCATCTCTGTACCAGACCAAGAGTTTTCATCATGGTTGGACGTGAATTGCATGTGATAACCATTGGTGTAAACTGCTGCTTTTTCAGCCAATACTGTATCAATATCTAAAGCCGTTGTTTTGGCTTTTCCTTCTTCTAAAGGATGTACACTGTTAACGCCTTGTGAGGCGGCTATTGCATTGAGGGTATGGTGCATTTCCCATCCATAATCCATAACAAAAGCTCCATTGTTGAGGATAGCTGGTACTTCCGCTTCTGCAAAAAAGAAAATAGGTTTGATTGCATACAAGGCATCAGAACAGCTTGCCCAAAAATCTACAGGAACTCCATGCGCTACGTCTACTCTAAAACCATCAATCCCTACTTCTTTAACCCAGAAAGATAAGGCATCAATCATTCCTTTTCTCAAATCAGGATTGTCATAATTAAAATCTGCCACATCGGTCCAACCCCAAGATTTTCCAGTATTATAATCTATTGGGTCCGTAATCTTTCCATCTGGTCCTTTCGTATACCAATCAGGATGTTCTGTCATCCAAACATTATCCCAACCGCTATGGTTTGGTACCCAGTCAATAATGCAGTACATTCCAGCTTCATGTATAGCCTTTAGCATATGCTTAAAATCCTCCATCGTACCATGATCTGGGTTGGTTTCATAATAATTGCTAACCGCATAAGGACTACCCATAGAACCTTTCCTATTGGTTTTGCTAATTTCATGAATCGGCATAAACCAAAGAATGTCCATGCCCATTTCTTTAAGCCTAGGAATATGAGCTTCGAATGCTTGGAAGGTACCTTCTTTTGTAAACTGGCGTAAATTCACTTCGTAAATTGTCGCATTTTTATGCCATTCTGGTGTCAGTGGCTTGACGATTTTTACTACTTGTGGCGGATGTATTTCTTCAATTTCTGGCTCTACTTCCGTAACTATTGGTTCTGCAATAACTTGTTTAGCAGTATCACAGGCAGCAAATGTGAGGAATAGTCCTAGTAAAAGAAAAATTGATATAGCGTTTGTTCTTAATTTCATCTTTGTTTTTAGTTTTATACAATATTTTTTAGAAGAAAGACTTGCTTTATTTGGATACAACGGAATTTCATTATTTGACTAAACACGGAGTAGTTGAACCCGAATAACCTCAGATGAAATCCGAAGTACATCCTGATGCCCACATCTAGCAACTACGGAGTAGTTGAACCCGAATAACCTCGGATGAAATCCGAGGTACATCCCGATGCCCACATCTAGTAACTACGAAGTAGTTGAACATGAAAAGAACCAAACTCTTTATTCAACTACTCCGTAGTTGCTAGATGTAGACATCGAGGTGTTTCAAACAGATATAGAAAAAAGTGTTACTATATTTGACAAGTTTATCTAAAGTACAAAAGTAGTTGACACTTCTTTAACCCCAACGGGGTGACATATCCTAGCATAGGGCG
>JALZWC010000563.1 GCA_023300255.1 Saprospiraceae bacterium
TTGAGTGGTTTATTTAAAAATTTGCGAATTTTCGCTAAAGTTAAGAAAGCTTAGAATAAAAGTAAGCTTAGGATTGAAAATATTAAAAATAATATCTTTTGTTTAATTCAAATTTAGTCTATATTTTGACAAACCTGTCAAGACAAAAACGCACAAATGAATACTAAAACATTTGGAGAATATATCAGAAGTCAAAGAATAGCAAAGAAAATGCCCCTAAGAAAGCTTGCTGCTGCCTTAGATATAGATCAATCTACCCTTAGTAAAATTGAGCGAAATGAACGTAAGTTAACTAGTTCTTCTATTGCAAAGTTAGCCGAAGCTTTCAACCTTGACTATAAAGAATTAAAAATAAAGTTTTTAAGCGAAGAAGTTATTAAATATCTAAGTAAAGAAGATTTTTCTATAGAAGTATTAAAAGTCGCAGAAGAAGCTATCAAGTATCAAAGTCCTAAATAACAACCTATGAAAAAACGTTTATTATCTTTATTTTCTGGATGTGGTGGTATGGATATTGGATTTGAAGGAAACTTCTTGGTTCCTAAAGCAACTATTAATGAGGCCATTCATCCAACTTGGAGAAAAAAAGAAAACGGAAATCAAATTATACTAGAGGAGACTATTTTCGAGACAGTCTTTGCAAATGATATTAATCAATATGCTCAAATTGCATGGAACAGCTATTTTTCTACTAAAAGAGAGACTGATGTTAATGGCACTTACAGAGTCGGAAGTATTGTAGATTATGTCAAGTCCCATCAAGAAGGTGCAGCCATCTTTCCTAATAATATTGAGGTAGTTACAGGAGGTTTTCCTTGTCAAGATTTCAGCGTTTCTGGAAAAAGGAAAGGATTCAATTCACATAAAGATCATAATGGAAAACTGATAAAAGATGACATTCCTTCAGAAGAAACAAGGGGAAAATTATATATGTGGATGAGAAAAGTCATTCAAATTACTAAACCTAAAATATTTATAGCAGAAAATGTAAAAGGTCTAGCAAACTTAGGCCAAGTTAAAGAAACTATACAAAAAGATTTTGCTAGTATTGATGGATCAGGTTATCTAGTCTTATCACCAAAAGTATTGCACGCAGGGAACTTTGGTATTCCCCAATCAAGAGAGAGGATTTTCTTTATTGGATTGAAGAAATCTGCTTTAACACCAGCAGCTTTGGAAGCCCTATCTAAATCTAACATAGAAGAATCGGTTAGTCCATACCCTATTCCTACCCATAGAATAAATGGGGAATTACATTATTCTCAAAAAGAACATCTATTAGTCAATTTTACAAAATCTAAAGCGGTATTAGAAGATTTAGTGGAACCTGAATTATCAGAAGATTTATCTCAACGGTCTTATTCTAAGGCTAAATATATGGGCGCTCATTGTCAAGGTCAAAAAGAAGTAAGTCTAGACTTTTTAGCCCCTACAATCCGTGCGGAACATCATGGAAATATTGAATTCCGAAGGTTATCTAAAGAACACGGTGGGAAATATACTAGTGAATTAACAGCAGGTAAACCAGAACGTCGATTAACACTCAGAGAATGTGCAAGAATTCAAACATTCCCTGACGATTTTCAATTTGTCATTCAAGCGAGTGAATCTCGAAGGAAATTTCAAATAAGTCCATCTCAAGCCTATAAATTAGTAGGCAATGCAGTACCTCCATTATTAGCGTATCATATCGCAAAAAAAATAGAATCCAACTGGAAATTTTACTTTAAAACTTAGTCCACCACAATTCATCTACTAATCCTAATAGATTCCTGTATCTTTATGGGCATATCATAATATATAGATTATCGGAAAAATGATTTAACAATTCGTTATTGAATTATTCAAAAAAACAAAGTGATGCAGAACTAAAACTGCTAATATCAGATTTAAAAAAATTGCTGGGATAATCTATAGACTAATCCATAAACTGATCAAACTCCTGCCAAAAAGCATCTCTAATAACATCTTGTTCCATTAATATCTCGTGCATAGATGCAGGAAAGTCGACTAAAGTGATCTTTTCTGATGTGGCGGCAATCGTATGATGTGCCTGAGGATTCACTATTTTATCTTTAGCGCCACTTACCAATAGGATAGGTGTTTGGATTTGAGCAATTCGCTTGGCTTGCAATATTAGATGCAGACTCTTTGTACTTTCTAGTATCCAATTCCAAGTAGGTCCGCCCATTAATAGGTGTGGTTCTACTTTATAAAATGTTACTCTTTTTTGAAAACGAACTCTATCGGAGGTCTGCCCTGCTAGTGTTTTTTCTAAATAAGGAGCTGTTGCCCCATAGGCGTAAGACTGACTGCTACCAATAGCTTTCATCAAATTTGATATTAGAAGGACTACCGTTGAATTTAAATTGCCTGCCCCAAAATTAGGGGCCCATCCAAAGAAAGGGGCACACAAAATAGCTTTAGTATAGTATTCTGGAGATTCTTGTAAGACCCTAAAGGCAAGATGCCCTCCCATAGAATGCCCCATAATATGATAGGGCGTTGGCATTTTTGGAACTACTATTTTTTGATAAATTAATTCTGCATCAGTAATGAAATCTGCAAAAGAAGTCATATGTCCCTTTTGTGGATCCTTTATCAATCTGGAAGATAGACCTTGCCCCCTCCAATCAAATGTAAGAACAGCAAAGTCTCTATCTAATAATTCTTTAACGACTTCATCATATTTCTCTAAAAATTCTGTATATCCTTGACATAGAAGAATCGTACCTTTAGGAGTCTTTTTAGGCATCCATCTTGCAGTACGGATTTCTAATCCTTCTTTTGTTCTCAATAGTTCCACTACCCCACCCGCAGGCATACTGATCGTATCTGTTGCTATTAAGCGATTTCTTTGTACGCTTGGTATATCCGCAACTATTACTTGTGCTATACTGGATTGTTGGTAGTGTTTGTATAACACAATAGCTACAACAAAAAATATTAAAATAATAAATATCATTTAAAAAGAATATTGTACCTTGAATTTGTAACCAAATGAATACTGCAAAGTTATATTAAATTATCCCCATTCAAAGAAGTTCTTACTAACAACAATACATAATCACTCTTCATGGACCAATACGACATTAACGACCCTACAGATATAGACATCATGCGTTCTACTTTTGATGGCTACACAGCTGATGACTGGGACGAGATGCTAGAAGATGCAGCAGACTTAAAAATGTCTCGTAAAGATGTTAGTATGCTTCGAACAGCCCTGCGTAAAGCTCAAATGGGAAAATACTTGAGTGTCAAACAGATCTTTTATATTTTAAAAGTTGTAGATAAATTAGATGAATTACTATCGGAAGATGAATACGAAGACGAGGAAGAGGAGTAAATTGTGAAACAACGACAAACTTCGAGTCTGTCTGAATATTTTCTCTAGAATATTTTAATACACAAAAAATGACAATAAAGAATATTACTAAAACATTAATCAAATTG
>JALZWC010000564.1 GCA_023300255.1 Saprospiraceae bacterium
AGAGTCCGTAGCCCTGCTATGCACTAGTTTTTTGGCTTCCTAAGACAGAAAAATGACTAACCCAACTTGTAACATTTATTATCTCCTCATTCCTTATTCGTAAAGTTATCTATTTTTTACTATTCCCTTGATTTTTGTGTCCTAAATAAAAAAGCGGCTAAGATGTTAAACATCCTAGCCGCTTTTCAACCTAATTATTATCTCGTTTACACTAAAAATCCATTCCCAGAGACAAATACAGAATAGGATCTTGAACCACCCGAGTCTCCACTCCCCAAGCATAGTCGAGTCGAAGGAAGTATCCAAAAAGCATCGCTCTAACCCCTGCGCCATAACCGGCCACAATAGGATCTCTAAAGAAATTTACTTTAACAGTTACCGGATTATTAGGATTTTCAATAGTGACGGTATTAATAGGATTATCTCTCTTAAAAGGAGAGATACCTTGCCATGCGGTTCCGACATCAAAAAATCCAACTACTTGGAAGTTTCTTAAAAAAGCAGACCTAGGCGTTGTACGACTAAGGTATTTAAAGATAGGCACTCTTACTTCCGCATTGAATAGTGCATAAGAGTTACCATTTCTAATATTTTGTTTAAACCCTCTCATATTATAAGCAAGCCCTTGAAAAACGAATTCCTCTCCTGTTGGTTCAGGACTAGGAATACCATCATCAAAGCTTGGTAATAACCAGTTATTGACCCCCCCTAAATAATACAATATTTTCTCAGAGCCAAAAGAAGTAGAACCTGCTAGACGTAATGCTATAACACTATGCTTCGCTAGTCGCTGATAGTGGCGAGCGTCTAAACCTACAATACCCATCATACCTTTTGGTGCGCTCGCATTAAATCCATTAAGTGCATCTAGATCAAACCGTTTGATCACTTCGCCAAAGATTTTATAACGAGTTCCGTTTTTAATATTAATCGCAACATCTAAGGTATTATCAAAAACATACTCTAATCTAAAACCTGCCTGTTGACGAGTAGTCGTTGGGACGCCTAGTGCTTGAGCATCTGTAGCTAATTGAATCAATTTATCGCTCCTAACACTAACGATACCTTTAATACTTCTGAAGATATCTAATGGATAACTTACTTGTGCTTGGCCTAATAAAACAACTTCTCTAGTTTTTTCTGGAGGAAATAAATTACTACTAGGCGTATGCTTTCTAGTCTTTCTATAGGCCGTATAGGTTTTATCTAGTCGCTTTTTTTTGTCTTTAAAAGTTAGAAAATACTCGTCTCCGTTAAAGGTAGTAGGGAATCGAGCACCCATTTCAAATTCATAGTCCTCAAACAAATCTTTGAAACTGGTTTTTAATAAAATACCGGGAACTGGCGTTTCAAAACCATCTGGATTAGCTGCGGGGTTTTCTAAACCTTCGTACAATCGACTATTATCTAAATTCATCGTTACGTAGTCTGTACGAAACTTGATTTTGTAGGGAACAATTCTAGAAGATCGAAAACGATGTATTGGCTTTTGATTACTTGTTATATCCGTACCAGTTGGTGTCGCAGCAGGGATGGTAGATTCGTCAGAACGACCCGTTCCTCTTCTAGGTTCATTTGCACTTCCAACTCTTGGCACTACTTCGTCAAATTCTGTTTGAAATAAATAAGAATCTTCTGCTGTTACAGGAATGCTATCTATCGGTAATTTTTCAAGTGATTCACTAGCTATTTCTGTTTTGGGCTCAGAGGATTCGAATTCTGTTTCAAATAAATATCCTCCCCCTGATTCTTCTTCTGTTGGTTGATCTTCTGTTACAGGAACTTGTTCTTGTTGAGGTGTTTCTATTTGATTAATTTCAATTAGAATATTATCTTCTGGATTAGTCGTTTCTACTTCTGTCTTTGATGTATTGGATAGTTGATTGGCGAATTCTTTACTCCTATACGCAGTGAGCGTTGGTGTAATTTGAATACTTGGATCAACTGCTTGAACTTGGACTTGATAGCTAGCATCCATATAAAATACTTCTACTAGTTTATCTGACTTTCTTGCTTTATGCTGGCTTAGTATATTTCTGTTTTTGTTAGAAGCATAATGATTGATCGCTCTTTTTTTGATAACCGGCCGAATAAAGGTCGTGTCTATTTGAGCAATTACGGCGGTATCTAAATTAGCTATAGCAGAATCTATATGTACGATCAATTCCTCTCCACCATCTTTTAGAACGACTACTTGTTCAAGGTAGGCCGTATAATCTTCTAAGTACCCATACTTTCTATTATAAACACCCGTGTCATCTGATAGAAAAGAAAAGTACGTACTGTCTATTGCCATTGGTTGCCGTTCATTGGCAAAAGGAGTGTTGGTAACCCGTACCAATTCTCTAGATTTGTTCTCTAAGTCATAATAAAAAATATCAAAGGTATTGATTGGTAATAAGGTATCTAGCTTGGCATTAACGATCATGGAATCCGGTCTATTAGAAGCAAATAGAATTCCTTTTTGATTACCCACTTCCACATAGACTGCATCTAAATCATCATAAAAGTCATTCGTTATTTTTTGAGTGGCTCTAACATTAGATCGGTAATAGAGTAACTCCGAATAGCCACTTATCCCTCCCGTCAAGATCATGTCCACATTGTTCACATAGTCCATACTATACACTCGTTGAATCTTAGTATCTAATTCTTCTGTTAGCGTCTCCTTAGTGTTTAAGTCATATTTGGATAAGTAGATAACATCCCGATGTTCGTAGATGTAGGCTAACTCGAACCCGCTAGGATTCCAAGAAATAAAGGGATAACTATAATCCGTTGCTTGGAATTGATTCCTAAAGCCACCCTTTTTTACAAGTGTTCTTTCATTAGATCGAAGATCTTGAATATAAATAGAATACTTACCAATTTCATTAATAGCATAAGCAACATATTGTCCATTGGGACTTATTTGTAATTGGGTTAAAGGCGCATTGTGCTTATTCTTTATAGGTACTATTTTAGTCTCCTCTAGAGATTGCATGGACTGCGTCTCTTGTTTGTATCTATTCAAATAGTATTCTTGCCAATTTTGTATCGTATTTTCATAAGAAGTACCCAATACATATAAAAAACCACTTTCTATACTTCTATTAATTCTTGTAAGATATAGTAAATTGGAAACGGTTGATTGTCCATAATTTTGGCTAATATAATGCCATACGGCATGACCCACTAATTCAGGATAATCCTCTATCAGTTCGTCAAAATTTTCATATTTTTCATTCAATAAAATATCTCGTAATTGATTATCTTTTTCTGTACTCCATGCTTCGCCAATAAAAGAAACCAAGCCTTGCTTAAACCAATTTGGCAAATTGAGTAAAACGGCATTCTGCACAATCTCTTGAAGATTAGATCCAAATAACATCGCATTTAGATAGACAGAAGCGATTCCTTCTCTTATATCTCTACGAAGGTGATTATGATTACCGTCAAAGTAGATGAATATCTTGTTGCCGACAATTTTAGTTTGACCTGTTGTATTTTCAAAAGCATCTTCACTACCAATATTACTCTGCTTTAAATCAGTTACATCCGCATAAACAATAATTTCAATCTTAGTATTAAGCCGATGCTCTAAAATGTTTTGAACTTCACTAAAGTCATATTCTGCTAGTTGCACTGCTGCTTGTCCAATATATCGCCCCTGTCCATACCAGTAGGTAATGAAATTAGGGCTTTCATACATCTTCCACTCATCATAATCTTGGTGAAATTGGACTCTATTCTTACCAAATAGAACATCTGGATTTTGTTGTGCAGCTAAATGGGAAACAGATAATAGAAGAAAAATTATAAGAGTAGTATATCGCATAAGGAAAATTTCTTGCTTTTGGAAACACCTATTTCAGTTATAACAATGTGTGCTTCCCTAAAGATGAAGTATTTTTTTAATAAAAACAAATAACTTCAGGGTCAATAGCGACGATCGTTTCGTGGAACTGGTCGTATTGTCTTGTTTTGGAAAAGACCTATTAAATAAAGTCTTGATCTTGGGTTTTCAAAACGTACTTTTGCAAATAAAAAGAATTCGTACTTTTATAAACCTTGTGACAAGGAAATAATAGACTTGTTACCCTTTAATGAGGCTTATTAAAGAACCAAACAATTAATATATGGCAAAGGTTGTCTCGTTTACATTTAATGCGTTCCAAGAGAACATGTATCTCGTATATGACGATACGAAAGAGTGTATCATTTTTGATCCAGGCTGTTCTAATCCTGAAGAAGAAGCGAAGTTAATCAGCTACATAGAATCTAATGAACTAAAGCCTGTTCGCTTGATTAATACGCATTGTCATTTAGATCATGTATTTGGGAATAAATTCATCTCCGAAAAATATAATCTACCGCTAGAAAGTCATAAAGATGAAGCGCCCGTTTTGGCTTGGTCTGAAAAAGCTGCGGCACAATATGGCTTATCTATGCAACCATCTCCACTTATTACGAAATTTATAGAGGAAGGTGATGTCATTGAGTTTGGAAATACAAAGCTAATCAGTCTCTTTACACCAGGCCATTCGCCTGCTAGCTTATCTTTCTATTGCAAGGAGGATAAATTTATTATTGCTGGAGATGTATTGTTTCATTCAAGTATAGGTAGGACAGATTTACCAGGCGGTAATTTTGATACATTGATTAATAGTATTAAAACCCAGTTTTTTCCATTAGGAGATGACGTAGTAGTTTATCCAGGACATATGCAGTCTACGACAATTGGTTTTGAGAGAGCGAATAATCCGTTTCTTTAAAGACAAAAACTAAACTAATATTATAACCATATAGGTACATCGGACACATAGCATAGAAAACCTATGTGCCCTATGTACCTATGTGGTTAAATAAAATGTTATTGCAGTTTTTTAAATATCAAATAGCACTAATAAACATAGGCAAGTCATCTTTCGGCTGCTTCAAGGGCACATCTCTAATGGCACATTCGTAGCCTGTAGGAACAGATAATTTATACTGCTTTAACAATTCCATCATCACTACCTTGACAGACATTTCTGCAAATCCATAGCCAATACAATGATGTGGCCCCGCTCCAAAAGGAGCATAAGAAAAAGGACATTTAGTTTGTTCCTTCCGTTCTTTATTGAACCGTTCAGGATCAAAGGTCATTGGATTAGTCCAGGTATCCGCATCAAGATGAGTCATCTGGAAGACCGCATTAACTGCGGTGTTTTTAGGGACTCTTACGTCATTGATGATCATCTCTTTTTCTAATTTTCTAGCGACCATTATTAAAGGAGGATGTAATCGAAGCGTTTCTTTCATGACTAGCCCTAATTTTTCCAATTGCCTTAAGTCTTTTACTTGAAAAGGAGACTGCAGATTGACCGTATTAATTTCTGCTCGAACTTTATCTTGCCATTCCGGGTTTTTCGCTAAAAAATAACTCATTAACGATAGTGTAATGGCTGTTGTATCATGAGAAGCCATTAGTATGAAAATCAAATGGTCGATTATCTCTTGATCCGTGAATTGCGCACCATCTTCATTTTTTGCTTGACATAATTTACTAAATAAATCATTCCCCGGATTAGTTCTCCGCTCTCCTATTATCGACTTAAAGTATTTTATAAGAAATTGTCGCCCTTTAATTCCTTTTCCATACTTAGAAAATGGTAGATTTACTGGAATAGCCAAAGAAGCGTTTACGATATCTGTTACTGCCGTATTAACCTTACTTAAATCTTCTGTAAGCGGTATCCCAAAGAAGACATTTCCGGCAATCTTTAAAGTCACTTGTTTAAAAAACGGAAAAAATAGTAAATTAGATTGTCCTTTTAATGGATGTAATAGGTCATCCACTAATTCAGGCATCATGTCTAAATATCCCTGCATGGGTGCTTTTTTAAAAGCATCAAGCATAATGCTTCGATGATATTTATGTTGCGCACCATCCATTAGCATCAAACCATTTGGGAATAGATCCGATAAAGAGACTTCCCAAGCTTCTTTATTAGTGGTAAACTTTGCTTGATCTACCAATAAGAATTTATTAGCTGCCGGGCCACATAAGACTACGCTGGCTCCGAAGATGGAATTGCTTACGAATACATCACCATGTTTTTTTCTTTGACTAGTGTAATAAGCGGTAGCATCTCGAACAAAGGGAATGAAAGTTCCAATAAATGGGAGCCCTTTATCGCCAGGGATATGCTGCAATTGTTTAAAAGTAGATAAGCTCATATTTTTTATATCGAGTAAGAGGATTGTTCTTAAGTAAGTATTCCTTATTTAGGAACAATTCTAAAGAAATGGATAGTTAAATACATAAATATAATTTTACTTGTTCAGTATCCGCTTGAAACCCTCCCTAATCTTTCCTTAATAAGGGCGGGAATCGTCTACGAAGGAAGATCTTCAATCGTAGACGACTCCCCCTCTTCGTTAAGAGGGGGTCGGGGGGAGTTCTGCGGAGTGTACTGAACAGTTACAATGTAATTAAAAAAAATGGTTGCAACAATTAATGTTACAACCATTTTTTTTAAAAAAAGCATGATTTAGATAGACGCTTATTTTTCTTGCAAGCGCTTCAATATATAGTTCCACAATTTTTCATAGGGAATCACTTCTAATTCAGAAATTAATCCTCTATAAGCGAAGGAAGTTTCTACTAGACGATCATAATATTTTTCTACATTAGATAAATTTTCAACTTTATAATCTGCTTTTTCTAACTGTTGTAATAATCTAATAAACTGGATGACTCTGTAATAAACCTCTTTTTTTAGTTGACGGTTTGCATAATTTTTTAATCGTTCAATTCTTTCGCTTAATGCATTATATCCTTTCTTTTCTATAAAGAACAGAATTTGAGCAATGACTAAAAGTACCGTAAAAATTCGCTGATCTTTAGGGAATAAAAGAGGATCATTCAAGAAGCGGGATAAACGGAACGTATTTTTCTTTTGGGATTGCATAATTGCATTACCCGTATTTTGACTTTCTATAATGTAGTTAAGATATACGTTGTAAATATTCCATTTTTCTTTTTCGAGGCCTGTTAGTTTTTTGTATTTAGTATTACTAGTCGCTCTATTATAAATAGCCAAAGCGTTCAAGAAATTATCTGTGTGGATAGCCAATAACAGATAGTATTCCATAAAAGTAAACCATATCTCACTTCCTGCTGGAAAAGATTTTAGACACTTCTCTGCATTTCCTTTACCATTTTTATAGTCCCTTAAATGGAGATAAGCAGACATTTTTTTCAGTTGAAAAGTGGCTAACTTTTCCATTTGATAGAAAATAGGATTTTTTTCGATATACTCTTCTGCTTTATTACAAACCTCTAACATGGCTTGATAGTCATGTAACATCTCATATCGAAAAGCCCAGACCAAGTACATATTATAAATAACTACTGGAGAATCGTATACTTCTGACAAGCCAACTAAGGCATCACAATAAGTATCTATCCGTTCTCTTAAATCCTGATTCTTAGTCGGGGGCTTATAATAATTCATAATTACCCGCTGGTACAATTCTTCAGATCTAATTTCAGCATCTAAGACATTTTGAAATTGCTTTATATGTTGATCATATTCTTCATAATTCTTTTCATCACCCTCGTTTGCAGAATAACGTCTTAATATTCTCGAACAATTAACGATCACATCTGCAAACTTATATTTAAGAGCAGTTGTCAAAATTTGACGAGCCAGAGCGGAGGCCGTATGGGTAGCGTTATTCGATATAAGAATTTTTACGAGGGTCCAGTCCTTATTACAGGAAAAATAAGCCCGCTCATAAGACGAAGTAGAGGGGAGGTTAACATCTAGAAAGAATAAAGTATTTAGTAACCTTTTTCTAAAACGAGATTTTAATTGACGGTATTTATCATCTGTTGGACTACAAGAGTATAAAAAGTTAGCGGCATCTCTATCATTTTTGAATTTATTAGCTAAGAGCGCTTCATAAAATTCATTGAATTTACTGTTTTTGTGTTTAAGGGAATGATCGTCGAAGATTTCTATTTTTCGGACCTTCTTTTTAGTTACTATCTTAGAGATTTCGATCAGATTCTTCATATACGATGACAATGTAGGAATTAGGAGTTAATGTAAGTGTGCTAAAGTTGTGATGCTAAATTTATCATTAAAAATGAATTATATCTAATATATATGTCACAAAATCAAAATTTAGGAGAGATTATTTTCTTACTTATTATATTTTAAAAATAATAATCTTACATTTTAAAATGTAGATAAAGCTGAAAAACAAAAAGGTATATCTATTAAAGAACACTCTTGTTTGTTTTTTATGCGTATTTGTACTTTACCTAAAATTAGAAAATACAAATACCTTTCCTGAAATTAAGATATTAGATTTGTGACGTTATTTTTTTTGATTTTCTTTTAAAATCACTTCTAAATCTACTTTATTACTCCATTAATACTATTTTCTAGCTTGAATAGTGCGACGAGATCATAAACTGTTAAAATTTCTTATTGATTATTCTTTGTAAGACGAAAATGGAATTAGGGAACGAGGTCATAAGTAATTGATAGTTAAAAGGAGTCTATTTTTTTGTAAGACAAGGCCTGAGGAATGAAGATAGCCTTACAGGCTGACCGAGAATACATGTAGTCACCCAATTTATTGGGTAGACTCCTATTTAACAGCTTGATAATTAATGTTTTACAAGTCAGCCCAATAAATTGGGCGACTACTTTTGCCTTTCTCGGTCACCCTGCTTAGCTACCTGATAGACGAAGAACATGAGCGAAGTGGTGCTTGCAAAAAAGGTCTAGTAGACCTTTTTAACGAAGAGAACCGCTTGCGGATGGGATGCTTACTTAAAAAGAGTCCATTTTAAATTGTCAAGGACTTATGACTTCAACCACTAGAGTTTATTCCTTGTCCAAATCTTATCATCGGATGGCTGGCGCCGTCCGATGAGGAGGTTTCGTTACCATCGGACGGCGCTAGCCATCCGATGGTTAAGTTTGTAGTATTACCGCTTTTTTATCTGACGATCTATATTATATTATTTTATTTATAATTTATTAAAATGAATGTATTTTTGTAAAATACTGTTAATCAATTAATTGCAATACGGTCAAATACTTATGTATATACCATAGCGTGCCTTGGCAGGCAGGTTTAAAGAAGGAAATAGGGATGAATGAGCGATCCTGTAAGGGGAATGTCCAAAGACATTCAAGCGAATGAATCTATCTATCTGGTCTTTAGGCAGACCGCAAAGCGGATGGGATGCCCAGAAGCAGTTAAGAGTGTACATTTATTTTTGCACCATTTACTAAAGAACTTCTTAAAGGAAGGTCTGGTGGAGTGATCAGATAATTTTTTAAGAAGACTAAAAACAAGACGTATACTACTTTATTTTTAATCTATATATGTATTTTGCTGATAAATAGGAATATAATTTTTTTTTGTTTTTAACAAGAAAATAATAACTATTTTTTTTTGTTTTTTTTAAAAAAAAACTTTGATATACTTTATTCTTTCATGTAAAGTATGTAGATTGCGATTATATTTCATATAAATTATTTTTTTGTTTTTTTTTGAAATACCTCCCAAAACTGATAAATTAAAGCCTTTTTCTTGAAGGCTTCTCAGTGATTATTTTATATCCTATCAAAAACTGTATTTAAGTAATAACAATAGAAAATGTAATTTTTCTGTGGTATTGCTATGTTCCTACAGTCAAATACACTTCTATTTTCAGGCAGTAATTCTATACCTACAGATCATCTTTACCAAAAGTTGAATCAGGTCTAGAACTAAATAACCTATACTACAAGCTAATTTATCTAATAGTAGAATTTCTTCTTTCATTGAGGTTAGAAGGGATACACATGCTGTATCTATTACTATCTAACACTATGAAGTAATTCAATTAGCTTAACCTTTTAGCGCTTACACTATCAATAATACACACATCTCTTACATAGCCTGATTAAAAGAAAGATCCATTATCTATATCCATATAAAAGATAAAATTTATTACTTGGCTTATTTAAACTAAAATTATTTTCAATGAATGTGATTCTACTATTTACAGTAATAGCAATTGCAGGAGTATTGGTAATTCGACAAACTAAATCGAAAACCGGCACCTTGCTTTTAGCTTCTTCAATGCTGTTATTCTTTTCTGTTAGTGTTCAAGCACAGATGATTATATCTGACATGGGCTCTACAGAAGCAATGTCTGAAGGTTCTATCTTAGAACTAGAAAGTATGAGCAAGGCTTTTGTGCCTCCAAGAATGACTACAGCAAAAAGAGATGGTATTCCATCTCCACTTACCGGTGCTATTTTATATAACACTGATTTAGAATGTTTACAGGTTAATAATGGTACTCCTAGTGTTCCTTCTTGGGAATGTATAGGTGGACGAAAAGGACCACAAGGTGATACAGGTGTAGCAGGTGCTAATGGAAGAGATGGTGCTGATGGTGCTGATGGGAGAGATGGTGCTGATGGTGTACAAGGTGAAACTGGTGCTACAGGTGCAGGCGTACAAGGCCCAGAAGGTGAAAGAGGACCAAAAGGTCAAACTGGAGATGCAGGTGCAACAGGTGCAACAGGTGCAACAGGTGCTGATGGTGCTGACGGTGCTGATGGTGCTGACGGTGCTGATGGTGCTGACGGTGCTGACGGTGCTGATGGTGCTGATGGTGCAATAGGTGCACAAGGCCCAGCAGGTCTTGATGGTGACGGAAGAAATGGTGCTGATGGAGCAACAGGTGCGCAAGGTGCGCAAGGCCCACAAGGTGCGCAAGGCCCAATGGGCACTACAGGAGCAACAGGAGCAACAGGAGCAACAGGAGCAACAGGTGCAGCAGGTGCAGCATGTTGGGATTTAAATGGAAACGGTGCATTAGATGCAGGAGAAGATAGAAATGGTGATGGTTTTGGAAATGGTGCTGATTGTCAAGGAGCAACGGGTGCTACAGGTGCAACAGGTGCAACAGGTGCAACAGGCGCACAAGGCGCAACGGGTGCTACAGGCGCAACAGGTGCAGGTACACAAGGTGCAACAGGTGCAGTTGGAGCGACAGGTGCAACAGGTGCACAAGGCGCAACGGGTGCTACGGGTGCAACAGGTGCAACAGGCGAACAAGGCGCAACGGGTGCAACGGGTGCAGGTACACAAGGTGCAGCAGGTGCAACAGGTGCAGTTGGAGCGACAGGTGCAACAGGTGCACAAGGCGCAACGGGTGC
>JALZWC010000565.1 GCA_023300255.1 Saprospiraceae bacterium
AAATTAAGCATAGCTGGGCTACGGTTCCTTTTTTAGGATTTCTTAGAAGTAAAAAGGGCAGTTTAAAATGGCTAATTTATTCTTTCACTTTGCCTAAATAAAAAAACTATGTTAGGATTAAAATTACCAACAGACCCGAGATGGGTGAATTTAGCAGAGAAAGATTTAGTCGATATTTTAACCGACCATGCTTATTGTGAACAAAAAGCGACTACTTATTGTATTAGCTTAATTCAGCGTTTCCCTGAAAAGACGGAATTAGTAAGAGAGCTAGCACCTATTGTCACGGAAGAATGGGGACATTTTAGAATGGTACTGAAGGAATTGGATAAACGTAATCTGAAACTAGGCTATCAAAGAAAAGACGAATACGTTAATAAATTACGAGCATTTGTCAGAACAGGAGGTACTCGAGATGATCAATTGCTAGAGCATTTATTAGTTTGTGCCTTGATTGAAGCGAGGAGTTGTGAGCGTTTTAGACTATTATCTTTACATATAGCAGAAGACGACCTGAAAGAATTCTACCATAAATTTATGATTTCAGAAGCAGGTCATTATCGCTTATTTATTGACCTTGCTAAGACCTACTGTGGCGAAGAAAGAGTAAAAAATCGTTGGAAAGAATATTTAGCACATGAGGCAGAAATTTTAAAAAACATGGAATTACGGGGAGATAGAATGCACTAAGGAAGTAATAAATGGGAGGTAGTAAGTATGAAGTAATGGGACTTTGACACTTGCGCAGGTACAGAAAGGTAACCACTAACTACTACTCTAGTCTTTTTATTTAAACAACTTAATCTGTTGCTTAATATTTCCCGTTTCCTTTTTATTATTTTTTGAATCATTCTTATCAGAAGTCAGTACGCGCTTAATAACTCTTAATTTATTCGTGTACTTGTTTTGCGCCTCATTGAAAATACCAAAGTGATCTACTTTATCAATTCTCACTTGTCCATAGGCATGTAAGATTTTTCCTTTTTCGCATATGATACCCGCATGGTTGATATGTCCTTTTTTATCTTCAAAGAAAACCAAATCCCCTACTCTAGCCTGTTCAAAGAAATCAATTAACTCTCCCTTACGAGCTTGTAAATAAGCATCTCTAGGCAAATTGATACCCAACATTTTAAAAAGGACTTGAATCAATCCCGTACCATCTATACCAAAAGGAGATCGCCCCCCTTTTAAATAAGGTGCATATAAGTACTTTCTAGCTAATTTTATTAAAAGCTCATTGGTAGGCTTAATAGTAGCAACATCAATGACTTGACCACTAAAAGAATAATTGACTCCCGCCAATTCAAATTTCATCCCATCAAAGCTCGGCAGCGTAGCTCCAATAGTAATCGGTAGGAAGTGATCATTAGCAACTGCTGCTTGGGCTATTTCCATAGAGCAAGCAAAATTGTTTTGATATCGCTCTATTTCTTCTTCTGTCAGCGTCGTAATCTGATTCGATTCTACCCATCCAATTTGGTTGTCCCAAAGACAACGAATTTTAGTCCAGTCCCCTGATTTTTCCCAAACCTCTACCAGTTCTCCTAATAGTAATTGGGTAATCATCTCTTTCTTATGACCTTTTCCGCTTCTGACAGGAACCACACTCAAATTGCAAATACATACTATCATTTTGGTGTTTTAAGTGGAGGATAAATTAGTGTTTTAAGCCAATTCCTTTAGTTCTCTTATATATGTATAGGTAGAATTAATAACTATGCTAATCAATAAGCAGTAACAAACAACTTAAAGATAATAAAATTACTGAAAGGTCCGTTTGATTAGTTGATTATATTGCATCTTTGCTTTTCAACTACAATATCGAAATTTATAGGAACAATATCTGCTAAAATTCAGTAAAACTGAAAAAATTACAGATAAATTATCTTTATTACTTCAGTAAAGTAAACTAAATAACGAATACCACGATAAGTGGTTCGAATTACTTAGAAGTTGTTTAAGAATGAATTGATGTATTAAGAAGTCAGAGGTCAGAACGTCTTTACAAGACTGTCAGATGTCAGACGTTGACAACGTGATGTTTCTGACAACCGTAGGCGATCTGACAGCGCAGCGGTCTGACTCCTGACTTCTAAATATCCAGTAGTCTAAAATATTCTTATACAACTTCTTATAATGGAATAACGTATTTAAGGGAGTAGGAATTTAATAAAATATCCTTTATTAAATTCCTACTCCCTAATCTCCTTTACTTATCGATCATTTTTCCAAATTATGCTAAGAATTATTCTCGCTTGCTTTTCTATTATAATATATACTTCCACTCTTTTTGCTCAAGACAAACATTTCACGCAATACTTTGCGGCTCCGATGACAATCAATCCTGCATTGACAGGAGCGTTTCAAGGGAAATATAGAATCGGTGTAGTACGAAGAGAACAATGGGGACAGGCATTAAATAGTCCTTATGCGACCTTCGCTGGTGCAGTGGATGTTCGATTTCCTAGCAGTCATAAACAAAAAAAATATGACGATGCCATAGGTGTTGGTATTTTATTCTTTAATGATAAAGTAGACGATATCGGTTTTAGAACGACCCAAATGGCTTTATCTGCTGCTTATCATAAGGCTTTAGATCAGCATGGTGTTCATTATTTAACACTTGGCCTTCAATTAGCTACGAACCAAAGAAGTGTCAATTATGAAAACTTAAATTTTGAAGATCAGTATGACGGACTTAATGGATACACTTTACCATCTGGAGAAGCCTTACCAGAAAATAATTTTTCCTATTCTGATTTAGCGCTTGGTATTAATTATACTTTTTCTCCTTCTCGTAAGGCGACCGTATACATGGGAGCAGCTATGCATCATGTATTTGAACCGAACGTTTCTTTTCTTGCAGCAAATCCTGATGTGTCCGTCTCTATACCAGAAGAAGATAATTTGCATAGAAAATATTCCGCTCAAGTATCTGCTCGTTTTCCCATTGCAGATAATATCTATTTAATTCCTAGAGTATTAATTTCTGCTCAAGGACCGCATCTCGAAATGAATGCGGGTACAAATATTCGTATATCTGTCGGCGACTATACACCAGTCGCACTTTATTTAGGTAGTTGGGCAAGACCTGTAAGGAATGCAGATCAGTCTATTATGCTAGATGCTATCGTCGGCATGATTGGTATAGAATATAATAATTTGCTATTTGGATTCAGTTATGATGTGAATGTAGATGACTTCACAGTAGCCGCAAATCCGCGAACCTCCTTTGAAATATCAATCGCCTATTTAGGTAATTTTGAGAATGAGGAGATATTATGTCCTAAATTTTAGACAAATTCATTTTAGTGCATAAAAAAAATTAAATTCAGTTAAGTTTTAATCAACTCATTTTCAACTATTTACGCTTTTCATTTTTTTTTATCTAAAAAAAAATGAAAAACATTCTAGCTAGAGGTTGACAATGTTCCAACCACCTTATATATTTGCAATCGCTTTTAAAGAGAAGCATTTTTCAAGTACATAATGGCCCATTCGTCTAGTGGTTAGGACGCCAGGTTTTCATCCTGGTAACAGGGGTTCGATTCCCCTATGGGCTACCATTATTAAACCCTTCATAGCGATGTTATGAAGGGTTTTCTATTTGTAATAACAGTTACTTAACTGTGTCTAAAATCTTACCACACCCCTGCTGTACTTCTCAACGTGGATCTTAAAGCAATCAATCTATCCTCTTTAAATTACTCTTCTTATTTTCTGGTCCTCCTTTATTTCTCAGTAAGTCAGATAAGCTTAGGGATGGCCTTTCGCAACCCGCTTATAATAACACTAATCACTGGATTAATTCGATTCCAATGAGTACTTTGAATAATCAAGATCCTAGAGAATCAATGAAGTTGATCTTGACGAAACAGTTAAATTAATAGATAGATTAGCTTTATACTTCTTTAAACAAATCTTCCAAAGTCAATGACCGAGAAACAATCCCACTACTATATTGATTTTCAGTCAACCCGAAGGTGGTAATAAAAACCAAGAATATCTGCTTTCTAGTTTTGGTGGTCATTTTAAAAATATTCACCTTATCACTTAAATTTTCAAAATAGGCTTTTGAAATACTAAAAAGTTGATTACTAAATTTAATTTCGAACAGGTTAATTACTTGGTCGTTTCTATCTAATAATAGATCAATTTGAGTTCCTTTCTCTGTTTTAGTCCCTTTTTTAAAAAAAGAAGAAGAGACACTTTGGATACCAGTAATCCCTAGTGCCTTTTTTATTTGAGATAGATGTTTAATGCAAATGCTTTCATATGCATAACCACTCCAAGCTTTAATGGCAGGCGTTTGTCCAAGTAGATTCCAAGTGTCTGCGCCTTCGAATTCGTTGGATTCAATAAATTGTAAATAGAACAAAGAATATTCGTCAATCAATCGATATAGTTTCTCTTTTTTTTTCTTTTTATAAGGACTATAGACTGCAATAAAACCTGATTGTTCTAACTCTTGCAAAACTCGTTGAATACTTCCTCCTTCTGGTACTTTCCCATTCTCAATAATTTGCTGTCTGGTCAAGCCTTGCTTTTTGTTGGCTAATGCTCGGATAACAGCAATATGGTTATCGGCATTAGCAAATAAAGAAGGATAGAGGTTCAAAAATTCATCTCTTAATAATCCTCCTTTTGAAAAACAGATTTGATTAATATTTTCGGTAGCACTCTTACCTTTTGTAATTTCTTTTAAGTAGTGTGGTATACCACCCATCGCCATGTAAAGCTGTACAATATGGTATTTTTCAAAATGTAGATTACGGCTTTTCAGGTATTGTTCTGTCTCCGATAAATTAAATGGTTCAAGGAAGATACGCTGAGTGATTCTATTATAAAGCCCACCTCTATGATGTACTACTTTCTGAATCATCCAAGAGGCCGCAGAACCACAGATAACAATGACAATATTCTGCTTAACTGCCCAGTTGTTCCAAAAAAAACTAAAGCCCCTTAAGAAGCCAGATCTAGGAGTAGCTAACCAAGGTAATTCATCAAAAAAGACGACTGTTTTCTTTTTAGATTTAGTTGTTTTTTCTTTGAGGTAAGTAATCAACATTTGGAAAGCCTCTTGCCATGAAGTTGGTGTTTTATAGGCTATTTTGGTGTTTGCATATTCGTTTAATAGATAGGCGAAATTTCCTAATTGCTCTTTTAAAGGGGTACTTTGTGTGCCTGAAATGGAAAAAGCTATGTGTTTTTCATAGATCTGATTGATTAGGAAGGTCTTCCCTACTCTACGCCTACCAATGACAGATACCATCTCTGCATTTGTGCTTGCTAATGCTTTTTTTAATACAGCTATCTCTTCTTTTCGTCCTATTAATTGTTCCATGTTGTTTTATATTTGGAGAAATCTATATAAAAATACATAGATTTCTCCAAATATAAAAAATTATATTTGGAGAATATAATGCTAGCTACTTTCTTTAAAATCATACAGTTTTTAGAATAGAGAAGCGAGAGTAAAGATGCATTCCGTTTAAAATAGACAAAAAATACATTGTTTCTTAACCGAAATACATCTCTACTCTCGCTTCTCTACTCTCTATTCTACTTTTTATGTTTTTAAGACAACTTTCTAGAAAAAAGCATATTACTAGAATTATTTACTACTTTTATAAAAACATACAATTACCAATACGCTGTTATTTCATCCACCCAGAAAAAACTCATCATGAAAAAAATCACCCCAACCACCAACCGCAGAAATTTCCTAAAAAAAACCACCCAAACAGCCATTGGTGCAAGCAGTCTATTAATCTTATCCACCAATTGTGCGGCCCAACAAACCGCAGTTACCCCAGTCAATGACAGTCTCAATTTTGTAGGACCCAAAGCGGGTTACACTCCGCAAATTGGTACGCTAGTATCTATGATGAATTGGATGAGAGCAACGATTTCTTACCCAGTAGCCGATTTAAGCGTAAAAGAGTTAGATTATCTGCATGATGAGGAGTCCAATTCTATTGGTGCTATGTTATGGCATTTAGCAGCGACCGAGCGGTTTTACCAAATCAATACATTCGATGGTAAAAAATGGGGAAATTGGCCTGCTAAAGATGATGAAGAATTTAGTATTGCGATGAGTTTAGGCGACGAAGGGAGAGCGAAAATTAAAGGACATCCAATAGCTTTCTATATGGAAAAGTTAGAAAGAGTACGAGAATATTCTTTGAAAGAGTTAGCCAAGAGAGATGATGAATGGTTATTAGAAATTGATACTAAGTGGGGTTGGACACATCCAACTAATAATTACTGTAAATGGTTTCATGTAGTTGAGCATGAGTCTAACCATAATGGACAGATAAAGTATATCAAGAGTAGAATTGCTATTTAATATTTCTTATTATAATCTAAACTCAACCTGTATTAGCATTAGAAATATTAAACAGATGATCACCGATTCTTTCCAGAGAGGTAAATAGATTATGGTAGATCAATTCACTATGCACATTGTAATCTTGGCGGCTAGATTTTTCTTGACTCTCCTGTCTCATTAAATCTCGTTGCGCATTAATTCGATCTTCTATTTTCAAAGCTTTAGCTTTCCCACTAGGATTATCTTGTGCAGCTGCTAGATTCTCGTTACCTATATCAAATGACCTATTTATTAACTCTAGCAGATCCGTTAAACGTGTTCGCTGTTGTTGATTAAACCAGATTTTCTCGTCTCTTTTTCGCTCAATCGTATTGGCCATTTGATGAAAAATATTGGCAATACGTTCTAGTTCACTACAACTATCAATCAATCCTTTAATTTTGAAGGCTGTTTTTGAAGTAACATCTTCTTTAGAGATTTTAAGCAAGTATTCTGTTAATTCTGAACTTATCCGATTGGTGATTTTCTCATACTTATTAATCTTAGTCATCATTGCTTCTGGCTCATCTACATTGATAGAAAAGAGCATCGTACTGATAAAATCAGTCATTCTACCTGTTATCTCTCCAAAATGAGCCGCTTTCTTTTGTACTTCTAAAATAGATAATTCAGAAATAGAGACCGTAGACGCTAAATAATTTAAGCGATTAATTTCATCTTTTTTTCCTCCAGATTTAACTGTTCTAGTTGCTAAATTGACCAGCCATGGAATAAAACCAATAAATAGACAAGTATTTATAATATTAAAAGTAGTGTGAAAGGCAGCCAAGGCTAATGGAACATTTTTCGCATCTGTATAAGCAGAATTTGTATAAATTGTTTGTTGTAAAATACTATCTAAAACTTCTAAAAAGAACGGTAGGATTAAAAACATCCAACAAATGCCTAGTATATTAAATAGACTATGGATTCTCGCAGCTCTTTTAGCAAACACATTCCCAACTAAAGCAGCAATTTCTGCTGTTAATGTTGTACCTATATTTTGTCCTAGAACCATCGTCGCAGCTACCTCTAACGGTATCCATCCATTCGCAGACATCACTAAAGTTAGCGCCATAGCAGCACTAGATGATTGAACGATTATGGCGGAGACTGCACCAATTAGAATAAATATAATACCAGAAAGGAAGCCCCAGTTAGCAAAAGTAGATAAGAAAGCAAGCGTTTCAGAGTCGTTCTGTAAAGTAGGAATAGATTCTTGTAAAAATTGTAAGCCTAAAAAGAGGAGCGCGAAGCCAATTAAAAACTCTCCTAAAAATCTAACTTTTCCTTTATTTATAAATAATAAGGGAACGGCTAGCGCAAAAATAGGAAAGGACAAGGTATGTAATTTGACTTGGAAACCAAGTACGGAAATAATCCAAGCAGTAATAGTGGTACCAATATTGGCACCCATAATTAATCCAGCTGCTTCTATTAAAGATAATAATCCAGCATTAGCAAAACTAACGGTCATCACCGTAGTAGCAGAAGAAGATTGTAAAAAGGCAGTTACTAAAAAACCTGAAAAGACGCCTAAAAAACGATTACGGGTCATCATGGACAGCACTTTTCTGAGCTGTACCCCACCCGCTTTTTGAATACCTTCGCTCATTATTTTCATTCCATAAATGAAAAAAGCGAGTGCACCCAAAACGTTTAGTATATCGACTATTACAGGAATCATTTTTTAAATTAGAAGTCAGAACAGAAGCCAGAAGTCAGCAATCAGATCGTCCTTACAGGACTGTCAGAAGTCAGACGTATGATGTTGACAACGTGATGTTACTGACAGCCATAGGCGGTCTGACAGCGTAGCGGTCTGACAGCGTAGCGATCTGACAGCGTAGCGATCTGATTTCTGACTTCTGTATTTTAAATAGTAATCCATCGAATTAAGAATACTAAAGCAATACTGATGGCTAAACCAAAAAAGACTTTCACTAAATCCATTCCTAAATCTTTCAAAGTTTCTTTTGGTACCTTTTTCTCTAAATTATATCTTAGGGCAATTTCTCTACCTGCTAATAAACCTAAAAATACCCAGGTTGTACTCATCGGAATATTATTCAATTCCTTAAAGAAGTATAAAACAATACCGTAGGATAAATCTATAAACGTTGCTGAACGAATGTCACCAGTATTAGTTTTTGCTTTAACAATTGCTTGTATCGCACCTCCTTTAGAATAGAAGATATAAGCTAACATACTTAATAAAATAACTAAGGAGATAGCCAATGTCATCCCATCAACCTTTCTAGGTAAATACACATATATATTCGCAAAATCCTGTGCTAACCATTGTGTCCATAGAAAACCAGTAGAAGCCCATTGAGCAATGGTCCACTTAAATTTTTCAGATTCTTTAATCGGGTTGGCAGTAAATTTCTTTTCTAAACTTTTAGTAATAAAAATATATAAAACTATTGCTGCTCCAAAAGCCACCATGTATCCAGTCATGGATTTGATGACCATGCTTTCTAAATTCTTAGGATTGAAAAACGTAAGGATTAGGAAGGAAGTACTCACAGGAATACCAAATCTGGTAATGACCATTAATACTAGTGGAGGTAAGACATAAGCCCAACCAAATCCGGGAATTTCTCTTGGGTCTACATATTTAGGATCAGCAAATCCACCATCTCCTAATAATCTCTGATAAGATACATCGCCATCATATTGATACCAGCCATAGACTAAAGTGGCGGTCATTATGGAAGCTGCAAAAAACCATAAAACATACCAAGGTTTGTCTTCATTAGAAGCAAGAAAAGTACCTAGGGTTTGAATAACGTCGTTTCCGACAACAGAGTAAGCGGCAAGGATAAAACCTAGCCACATAATAATCATTGGATCCATGTACTAAAGTTGGAGTTTTTTTTAAAAAAAAATCGGTTTATTTAGAAAGCGAATTCTGTTTGTAATCTAAATCTTAAGTT
>JALZWC010000566.1 GCA_023300255.1 Saprospiraceae bacterium
ACTTTGATACTCTTTCCTTGATAATCGCTTGACGGTTCCTTTAATTTTCTTTCCCGGTTTAAGTTCCAATTTTTTCCTGACCTCCTTGAATATGTATTGAGACTGACTATAGGTAATCTGATCCTTAGAGAAATTTTTCGCAATAAGATTGATCATTCTTTTAAAATCTGCCTTTACCATAATTTCGTATTTTTATTTTGAGAGGCGAAAAGTTAACGGTTTTTCCTATCAAATTGAAGTAAATCACCTATCAATTTACCCAAAAACTTCGCACTCTGTTCCTTATGCGAAATCTATTTTTATCAATTTTATAAATAACGTACTATGATTTCAATTACCAAAACAGCGTATCCTCGCTTCAAAAAAATGTATAACGAGGAGGAACTAGAAAAAATATTTCAGCCAAGCACGGAAGAAATGGAACTAGTTCTCAAAAAGGTTAGAGGTAAACCTCAAAAACTTACCATCCTTACTTTGCTAAAATGTCATCAACACTTGGGGTATCTACCAGCGATTAGCTCTATTCCAAAATCACTTAGACAATACTTAGCTACCCAACTTGAATACTCAAAAGACCTCCCATTAATTGAATTGACAGAGACGAATAAAAAATCGTTTCATCGCTATCGTATGTTGATTCGAAAATATTTAAAAGTACTGCCTTGGTCCGATGCTGCTGCCACTATGATTAAAGCAATTATTAAAAAAGCCGCTTTGACAATGAGTAATCCTCCAGACTTGCTCAATGTTGCGGTAGAAAAATTAATCGAACAACGATTCGAATTACCTGCCTTTAGTACATTAGGCAGAATGGTTGGTCATATTCGGCATCAAGTCCATCTAGAATTATATGAACAACTCAATAATTCGCTACATCCAACAGAGCGACAAGTATTAGACAATTTACTCAAAGTAAACAAAGGAGAAACTATAACAGATTTTACTCGGCTTTGTGAAAAGCCAGGCAAACCTACTTTGACCTTGATGCGTAATTGGACTATACGTTTAACTTGGCTACAACAAATCATAGACACCTCTCGCTTATTTGAGATTATTAATCCAACAAAGGTACATCAGTTTGCAGCGGAAATAATGAATGTAGAAGGCTTAGAGATACAAAGAATGAATCCTGCAAAAAGATATACCCATCTTGTTTGTCTAATCCAACAACGACAAGTAGATACTAAAGATCAATTAGCCGATTTATTTCTTAAACGAATTAGGAAGACAAAGTTGAGAGCCGAAAAGAAGTTAGGGATCTTACAAGAGTTCTTCCGATCTATAGAGGAACAAATGATTGCTATTTTTTCTAAAGTTGTAGGTCTCACTATTCAAGTTACTCAGAATACAAAATTAGGAAACCTCGTTAGAACACTTATAGAAACTAACGGTGGTGCGGCCTATTGGCTAGAGAAATATGAAGAAGTAGCCGCCTACCATGATAATAATTTTCTGCCCTTGCTCTGGGAATCCTTTAAAAGTAATCGCTCGGCAGTATTGAATCTAGTTGATTTATTACAAGTGCGTTCAGGAACAGAGGATCAAGAATCAATCAAAGCCTTAGCCTATATTTTATCCCATCGAGATACTCGTACTAAAACGCTTCCCTATGAAATTAACTTAAATTTCATGACAGACCGATGGGTCAAGTATGTAGAAACAACTGAAGATGGAGCAATAGTATTGAAAAAAAGAGAACTAGAAGTGGCTATCTTATTTCATATAGCAGATGGACTAAAATGTGGTGATCTTTATGTTCCTGGTTCAGAAGAGTATGCAGACTATCGAAAGCAATTACTACCTTGGTCTGAATGTGAAACACTACTGAAAAATTACTGTAATAGTGTTGGCTTACCAGATAATGCATCTGATTTTATAGCTGCGATTAAAACGAAGTTAGCTAATGCCGCAAAAGCTGCGGATGAATCGTATTCAGAAAATATGGATTTTTACATTGATGAAGACGGAGCACCGCATCTAAAAAGGCAGAAAGCAAATTCTTTACCTACAGGATTGAACCACTTTGAAGATACGATCAGAAAGAAAATGCCTCAGCGTGATTTATTGGATTTATTGAAACGAATACAAACGTGGATTCCTTATACTCGGCATTTTGGACCTCCATCTGGTTCTACTTCAAAAATGAAGGAAGGGATTTATAAATATATCTTCACCATCTTTAGCTATGGTTGTAATCTAGGTGCTAACCAAATGGTCAGACATATTGGAGGGAGCTTAACGTCTCGCATACTAAGGAGAATCAACAAGCAGCATATTGATTCCAAGAAAATAGACGCTGCCATGAGAGATATTATTAATAACTATAACCGTTGGGAATTAACTAATTTTTGGGGTGATGGTTCTGATATGATAGTAGACGGTACACATATAGAGTTAATTGAAAATAATATGCTTGGCTCCCGCCATATTAGATATGGAGCTTACGGAGGAATTGCCTACAAATATTTATCTAATAAGTACATCGCACTAATTACTCGATTTATCTCTTGTGGTACATGGGAAGCTATTTATATACTCGACGGTTTTCAGCAAAACAGATCAGACTTACAACCAGATACAGTTATTGGAGATACCCAATCTCAAAGTGAATCAGTCTTTGCACTTGCTTATCTAATGGGAATCCAATTGATGCCTAGAATGAGAAATTGGAATGACGTAACTTTTTTTCGAGCGGATAAAACCACCATATATAAGCACATTGATTCCCTATTCAAAAAAGTAGGTGAGTTTGATAGAATCGAAAGACATTGGAAGGATATTATGCAAGTAGCTTTATCTGTTCATGCTGGTAAAGTGATCCCATCAATTCTATTAAGAAGATTGGGTGTTCATAGTAAAAAGAATAAATTATACAAAGCCTTTAGAGCATTAGGACAAATTGTACGTACTATTTTTTTGCTCAAATATATTAGCGACCCCGATTTGCAAAAGTACATTCAAGCAGCTACTACCAAAGTAGAGAGCTTCAACTTCTTTTCCGATTGGGTAACTTTTGGTGGTAAAACTTTGAGGACAGGTGATCCAATAGAAATGGAAAAACGCATAAAGTACGCAGACTTAATTGCCAATATTGTTATGCTCCATAATGTAATAGATTTGACGGATGTACTCAATGATATGAATGCAGAAGGGGAACCAGTTACTAAAGAATTGGTGGAAAGATTGAGTCCTTACATAACTCAACATATCCGACGCTTTGGTCGATATCATCTAGATATGAGTGATTTACCTGATCCACTTGAAGAAAAAGGATTGGACTTTATGAAGTAGTTTGTACTCACAAGGAAGGGAATGTCCCTATTTTGGTTATACTGTTTCTTTCCTTGTGACTACTTTTTACATGTAGTGCGCCCACTAACGGGTGCGATGATTCATCAAAGATGCGTCAATTTTAGCAATTATTGATGAGAGCAACACAGTTAGCATAATCCGAAAGGTTTTATGTGAACATAGCATCTGTGTAAAGCCGAATTGAGAAAAGTCAAATGTTTTCAAGATGAATCGGCAAGTTCTGGCAAATATGGTTAAAGCTATACTGCTTAAAATTTAATTTCCAGCGTGCAAGAAAACGCCAGGAGGAAGATTGACTGAAACCTCCTGTTCTCTGATATTACAAGATTAGTTCGTGGCTTGGTAATAGCTGGATCAGAGAAGCACATCTTAATGAAAGATGGTAAGGAAATGAACGGATAATCTAAGTTAGCCTACACGTCATCGCATCACGGAATTGGGGATGGTCTAAGGGACGAGAGTCCTATGACTACGGAGCAACCGTAGTAGTCTGAGATAGGGAAAGCCTATTACATGGCGAAGGGTTGCAGGTAATCCAAAACGCATCAATTAAACCAGACAAGCGAAATGCTCCTAGCTGAAAACTATTTATGCATTGTTCAATCGAGAGGTCAAAGAGGACTTCCATTGGAAAGAGTCTATCGCAATATGCGAAACAGAGACTTATTTCTTATGGCATATGGCAAAATCTATGCAAACAAAGGGGCAACCACATTAGGTACTGACCCAAGGGATACTATTCAAGGAATGTCACTTGCAAGAATTGACAAAATCATTGAACAACTCCGTAATGGGACATACCAATGGAAGCCAAGCCGAAGAAGTTATATCCCAAAGAAGAATGGTAAAATGCGACCATTATCCGTACCCAACTGGTCTGATAAACTAGTACAGGAAGT
>JALZWC010000567.1 GCA_023300255.1 Saprospiraceae bacterium
AAAAAGCCTCGTCGATGCTAGGCATCGCCTACGTTTTTCGCCTTGCCAGAGATAAAAATAGACTCGTTTAACTGTGTAATTTATTAATCCCTCATTCCTTATCTAATTCCAAAATATACCATTCTACCTCCGCGATATCAATATTAGCTCGTCTACCCACTTCTTTAGGCGCATAATACTTCGCTAAATAATCTAGAATAATCGGTTCATTTTTACCCAGATCCCAAAGCCCTTGCGTTTTTTGCATCCAACGAATCATTTGTTGCCAGCCTTCTCTTGTAGCCCGATTTTGAGCGACCAATTTTCCAGAATGGCAAGCAGTACAGTTCGCTCGGATAATATCAAAATTATCAACATAGACTAAGCCACTAGCTACATGGATACCATTTTCTACTTTATCCCAGTCCTCTGAATCAGCATAAGTTTGATTACTAGCATAAGCAGATTTGTTGGGGGTTTGTTTTTGAAAATTAAAGTCAAAAGAATCTTCAAAAGTGATATACAATAGGGTGGCACAAATTATAAATAAAAACGATTTAACAATGGTAATAAATAGGCTAAAAGTTTTAAGCCAATGTGCTCTTTCTAAGGATTCTTTTTCTAACTGGTCTTTTTCACTAAGCATATTAGACAACTTTTATAGCAATTCGATGACAGGCATTATTCAAATACCCTTTTGGATTCCAACCAGGTAAGATCATTGGTTGCGCTTTTCCTGCAGTGTCGGTTGCTTTAGCCCATACCTCAAAATAGCCAGTTTCTGGAAACTTTATACTAGCGGAAAAATGACTCCAAGCTAGTCGATTAGCAGGAGGCGTTAAGGCGCATTTTTGCCAAGTCGATCCAAAGTCAATAGAGTAGTGCATTTGGTCTACCTCCAAATCTCCCGTCCATGCATGGCCTCTGATTGGAAGTTCCTGATCTAATTGAATCGTTGCACCTGTCTTTGGATAAGTGATTAAAGATTTAATGGGCATTGATTCGATGATACACATATTTTCCTTAGCGACTTTAGCACCAGGTGGTACCGTTTTGCAAGGAACCCGATAAGAGGGTGCCGCCATTTTTGCGCCATCATGCACCTTATTTCTAATCACAATTTTGGTCAACCATTTTCCAGAACAAGAGGCAGGATACCCACCAAATACTAGTCGCAGTGGATAGCCATTTAAATGAGGAAGATCCTCGCCATTCATTGCCCAGGCAATTAGACTTTCTTCTTCTAATGCTTTTTTAATTGGAACGCCTCTAGAAATAGGCACTTTATTAAGGTCGCCTGATAGATGGGTGTCTTTACCGTAATATCCAATATAAACTGCATTAGATTTAATACCTACATCTGCTAATACATCTTTTAATCTTACCCCTGTCCAAGCGGCACAACCAACAGCACCATTAGACCACTGGTTTCCTTTTGCAGGCGGATTAAATTCTTTTCGGCCATTTCCACCACATTCTAAAGTTAACTGATAAGTATACTGTTTAAACTTATTTTTTAACTCTTGTAAAGTATACGTTTTGGAATTGATTGCCGATTCCCCTTCTATAGTTAAGGTCCATTTATTGGTATCTATGGTATCCTTTGCGGGAGGTATGCCGTTATTGCGCACAAAGAAACGATCACCAGAAGTTAAGGGCTCATCTAGCAAATGAGGAGGGGCTTCTGCGTTGATAGGACGATCATTTAATACCGTCATTTCGGGATGTTTACCCGGTAATCCGAAGGTCGTTTTTTCTAGAGAATTGGCAAGTATATTCTTAGGCAGTTTATCTGTTACGAATAGATCGAATCCTACTAGTAAAGATAGGGTCGTGATTCCCCCATTTCTAAGAAATCTTCTTCGACTGTTTTTAACAATATTTTTTATCATTACTTACGTGATACTGATTTACCACATAGTGCACAGTAGTTCACATAGATAAAACGCAATAAAAACTATGTGAACTATTGTGAACTATGTGGTGAAAAATAAGCATTAATTGGATGATGGCCTTGCTACTCTATTTCTTTGTGTTGTACTATATTTGATTAGCTTCCAAACTCACTTCGCCCGAATGATATACTGATGTTCTAAGAGCGAATCATTCAACTCAAATTCTGTAAAACCTGCTTTTCTTAATTCGGCGGTAATGAAGTCAGGAGACATCTTCATTTTTACAGGAGGTCCAGGACCATCTTGTTTTTTAAAATCAATGACTAACAATTCTCCACCTGTATTTAAACCTTTCAATACTTTGCTAAAGTAGTTAATCCTATCTTCAATATGGTGGTAGGTATTTACAATTAAAACTTTATCTACTTCTCCAACTGCTAGGGCAGGACTATCATAAGGCAGTTTTTTTAAAGTAACTTTAGGGGCATTTTCTTTTTCTATTTTCTCTTTGATATAATTCTGAAACCGATCATCTACATCTCCTGCAATAACATTGGCGCCTTTGGCTGCTAGTTTAAAAGAAAAGTAGCCAGTACCTGCACCAATATCTAATATCTTTTTTCCTTCCACATCGCCGATATAAGCCAATACCTTTTCTGGTTGTTGATAGGCATCTCTTTCTGGTGAATCAAACCGCTTGACCAAGTCTTCAAAAGAAGTGGTATTCATATGTTTATTGGCGTGTCCTTGATCGTGACCACCACTATGTCCGTGTTCATGCGCGTGCTCTGAACCTTGTGTATGAGGAGATCTATGTGCGTGATCTTTATGCTTCTGTTCTTCTCCATGCGTATGGGGCTCATAATTACAAGCCATTGATAAAAAAAGAATAGGTATTGTAAAGAGGAAATATTTGTAATTCATATTATTTGAATTATAATTGATTTAGGTGTAAAACGTGTAGCTTGATCGGATCACTGCAAGTGGAATGTCGTCAACTTAAGAAAAGTAAGGCAGCTTACTGGGCTCAATTCAACTCGGAGCTACTTCGTAGCCACACGAATAACACGGATTTTGTAGGTCGTGAGCAGTGTTGACACTTAGATAATACTGGACTTCCTCACGAGACTAGACACTAAGATAAGTTAAAAACCATTATAATTACACTTAAAAACTTATCAGATGTCAAAACCAAGAAAGACTTGCACAAAAGAAGAGGAACTATCAATAGCAAAACTGAGTTTAGAAGACAACGAGTCGGTACAATCTATATTGGAACGCTATGGAATTGTACCGAACACGCTGTATAATTGGCGAAGTAAATATTTAAAGAATACAGAGTCCGCCTTTCCTGGAAAGGGGAATAAAATGATGACAGATGAAGAGCGAAAAATACATGAGTTAGAAAAGGAATTAAGAGAGACAAGATTAGAGCGGGATATTTTAAAAAAAGCGGTGGGCATCTTTTCAAAAAACGACAGGAAATTTTCCAATTTATAATAGATTATACTAATGAATGTCCAGTCAAAAAGATGTCCGAAGTATTAGAAGTTAGCAGAGTGGTCGTCGTCACGACACTGGACACGCAGACTAGTTAATTAAGCCACCTTTTTTTTAGCATTTAGGTATAAAAATATTTCGCATGGAGATCTGTCTCTTAACGAAGTGTGAATTCTCATGGTGTTATACCAACCGTCAATGTATTGGAATATAGTTGAATATATTTGTTGCATTGTTGTAAATTTGTAACGATTTAAAGATTCTGTTTTAATCGTTTTAAAAAATGATTCTGCTACTGCATTATCCCAACAATTTCCCTTACAAGACATGCTTTGAATACATTTGTTTTTTGTTAATAATTTTCTAAACTTAATGCTAGCATATTGGCTACCTCGGTCAGAATGAAATAATAATCCTGACTGGATTGGTCTGTTCTTCAGTGCAGTGTTATCCATGAAGAGATTGGTCAACGCTTGCAAGGGATTGACATTTTGTTTTCTAGCGGTCATAATGTAGCTTCTGATTCTGGCAAAATATTTTGCACCTTTTAAGCTTCTGAAGCCTCCTGAGATTTTCTGTTTGACTTTCATCATACGAATATCTCTTTCGGAAAAATTATTATCAAATGGTACTTGGAAATCTGTGAAGAATCTTAAGAAGTCTTCTTTGTAATTATTCAGTCTTTCGAGTAAGTTTCTAGGAGGAGATTTTGCATAACGTCTTCTGGTTTTTTTCTCTGGTGGTTTGAAAGGATTTATATCAAAACCTTTTTGTGAAGGAAAATAAATAAAGTAGACCATTATGATTTTTTAAAGATTGACTGTCAACGTCTTACGACTTCATACTTACTACTTTATACTTATTACTTCACTAAGTGAAAAGAACAAAATAATTTGAGCCATTATACTTGTCCTGCCAGCCCGTCCGCTTTGCGGTCTGTCTAAAGCCAGATAGATTCACTTGCTGTG
>JALZWC010000568.1 GCA_023300255.1 Saprospiraceae bacterium
AATATATTGGGCACATAACTCACCAACGGCACAGGCCGCCATTGTTCCAAAACCAGCCAAGGCACCGATGATGTGAACATTCTCAATCGAGCTTGGTCCAACCAATGGCCAGTTTTCTTCTGTACGCGTATAATAACCACCATATTCAATAATTGGTGTTGGTATATTTTTAGCATACGCTTTTAAGGCTGGGATAAAACGACTGGCACCTTTTAAAACTGCTTGCGGAAAGTATTCTAATGTAGGTACTTCCCATTGTGGATTCATTCTATCTTTTCCAATGGCCCAGCCCATTTTTATTCGACCAGACTCTGGTTTGATATGGATGGCACCAGGGAATGGCTTTGTCATCCAGTTCAGTGATTCGTCCGCTTGTAAAAAGTCAAATTCTTCGGGAGACCAATCTAGGGTTTGTCCATCTGCGTAAATGGTGAAAGGCATATCCGTAGGAATAAGACCATTGGGATCAGGGATGATAAATTTTCGCTGTAAGGTATTCCATACAGGTAAATCTATATCTAACATATTGGCTAGCTGATTGATAAAAGGACCAGCTGCCAGAATTATTTGATCTACTTTTAAAGAAGTATTCTCTGCCATATTAATAATAAAGCCCGTCGGATCTTTCTGGAGATTAACAATCTCTCCTTCGTAAAACTGGACGCCCTTTTGTTTGGCCTGCTGTAACATTAAATTGCCCATGCGAATAGAATCCACATTACCTGCTTTTTTTATAAAGACCGATTTCTGAATGCCTGCATCTAAGTATGGATGTTGCTGATGGATCAACTTTGGATCTGTGACTACTTGATTTCGTGCTCTAAAAGTAGGCGTACTATCATCTGCAAATATCGCTTTCTCGGCATCATGGCTGACGAAGTGATACCCAGAAAAATTTAATTGAAAAGTATCTGCTCCATAGACTTGTTGTAAGTCTTCCATTAGATCTATGCTATGACTATTTAAGGCTTCCATGCTTGGATGGGGCCAATAGTCTCTGAAGTTTTCCCCAGACTTACTGGAAGTAAAGGAGAGCGGTTGCTGCTTATCAATTATAATGATTTCGGTATCTGCTAGCTGTGTTGTTAAATAGTAAGCTGCGGAGATACCAGCGATGCCTGCACCGCAGATGGCGATCTTTCTTTTTGAACTCATGTTTATTGGATGTAATTTCTGTGTTCTTGTTTTTTTGTTGTTACTTCGTGAATAACTTTATTAGGCTCAAAGACTTGGTAAGTTTTCAAAACTTCCCAAGTCTCATTAGAGAAGTCTCAATACATAACATCATCATATGAAACAAAGCTATAATTTCTACCGAATATTAGCAATACTCCTATTAACACAATTATTTCTAGGATGCACCCCTACCTCAAAGCTACAAGAAAAAATAGATAAACCAATTATTGTTTCCCCAACTATTTCTGTACTAGACAAAGTACTAGAAACAAGAACAATCAGAGTAGGCACCACAGGTGATTTTTTACCTTTTACCTATCAATTAGACCCTACAAGTAATACCTATTATGGGGTAGATATTGAATTAGCTAAGGACTTAGCAGCGTCATTGGATGCAAAGGTAGAATTTGTGAAGACGAGCTGGCCAACGATGATGGCAGATTTGAAAGCTAATAAATTTGATATTGGAATGAGCGGCATCACCATAAAATTGGGAAGACAGCGACAAGCATTATTCAGTATTCCTTTGTTGTCTAGTGGAAAGGCAGCCATTACTAGAGATGAAAATGCAGCTACTTATACAAGTATTGCTGCTATTAATCAAAAAGGGGTACGGGTGATTGTTAATCCTGGAGGTACGAATGAAGCCTTCGCTAGAGCGAATTTTCCAAATGCCACGATTATTCAAAATGAAGAAAACTTAAGTATTTTTCAAAAGGTTGTAGATGGAGAAGCGGATTTGATGGTAACGGATGCGGTAGAAACTTTAATACAGGAGTTAATTCATCCAGAGTTAGAAGCAGTCAATCCAGATAAGCCTTTTAATTTTTTTGAAATGGGCTATCTCTTACCTAGAGATCACACGTTCAAAGCATATGTGGATCAATGGCTAAACCTACGACAAAAAGAAGGGAAGTATCAAGAGATATTTGATAGGGAGTTGGCTAGGATTAAAGAGCAGAATTGATTTCGGGTATGAGCTTGAAATAAGTAAGTGCTTGGACAAAATAAAGAGCACAATTAATATTTATCTAAACATATAGGCACATAGGACACATAGCCTACGTATTTAGGTAAAAGGCTCTTACCAATACCAAATAAAAAAGGGAACAAACCGAAGCTCATTCCCTAATATCTTTTATCTACCCCCCAGCGATAAAAGACAATGACAAGATACGTTCATATGGTATCTAAGATTGCCTTAAATAGAAAAGAGTGTGACGTATATAAGTACTCGAGAAATAGTAGTTTGATTTTATATTCAAAAAATATAGTTACAATAAGGCTTGATAAGGACGTCCAAAGAGGTGCAATTCATTTCTTATAATAAGATATAAAGTTATAAGAGTAGGGAAGTTCGTGACGATTAGTTGGTGGGGTAAAAAATCTTGTTATTTCTAAAAAAGAGGTCAGAAATAAAAAAGAGGTCAGAAGTCAGACCGCTACGCTGTCAGGTGTCAGACTCGTGACGTTGACCACGTTATGAATCTGACATCTAAAAAAGAAATCAGAGGTCAGACCGCTTCGCTGTCAGGAGTCAGACGCATGACGTTGACCACGTTATGAATCTGACTTCTGACAATTCTGTTAGCGTAAGCTAACTAGAATGATCTGACCTCTGACATCTAAAAAGAGGACCTCTGACTTCTAAAAAAATTACATCTTATAAATCGCCTTAAAATAAACCATACCACCGTTGTAACCAATTGGTGTACGACGAGGGAAAGGCATTCCTTGAGAAATTCTAGTGTCAATCTCAGTTGGATATTTGTCTAAGACGTTATTCGAGCCTAAGATAAATCTCAATAGGTCCGTTGCTTGATAAGAGAATTCTACATCAATTAAAGTTGCTGGATCTACTACTTCTTGACCACCTCTTTCATCAATAGCTTCTCCGTAGTAATTTGCCCGAATCATCGCACTAAATTTACCAAAATCGTGATTAACCGTTGCGTTTAATCTATGCTTTGGTAAGTTATTTTCTAAGTTGAAAATAGTACCATCATTTACTGGATTTTGTCCACCTACTTCTCTTTGTCCTAATACCTCTGTTTCGTTGTAGTTATAACCTACGTTAAAACTAGTCGTGTTATTTCTCCAACTTGCTACCACATCTAAACCAGTAGTAGAAGTATTTAAAGAATTGGTATAGAAAGCTAATTCAGAGAATAAAGGATTGTCAATTGGTAAACTTCTAGACTTGATTATTCTGTCATCTACTTCCACACTGTAATAATCTACCGTTAAACTTAAATTGCTAGACAAACGGGAAGCTATTCCAACACTGTAGTTATTAGAAGTTTCTGGTGTTAATGCTGTACCACCTAAGCTTTGCGCTAATGGATTTGTTGGGGCAACGGTTCCTTCTTGTACTTGCATACCTGATGCTCCATCAAAAGAAGTTGTAATCGTTACTACATTCGCTTGCCCTGGTGTAGGTGCACGGAATCCTGTAGAGAACGCGCCTCTTACTGTAAGAAAGTCTGATACCGTATATCGACCAGCTAGTTTGTAATTATCAGCAGAGCCGAATTCTTCGAAATCTTCATGACGGTAGGCTGCTTGTATTAAGAAATCTTCTGTAATATCAAATTCTAAATCTGCATAAATACCCCAACTCTTACTTTCAAATACACCTGCATCATCTTTAGTAGTACCAGCCAAACCGTTTGCACCAATAGCAGGTGTTTGATAGTTTTCACCAGTTACAGGATCAATTAAGTTACCGACACCTGCCCATGGACCTGCTGCATAAGATTGGAAATCTCCTTCAAACATAGTGTACGTTTCATTTCTCTTTTGGAAACCTACTGCTAAGTTTACTTTATCGCTTAATTCTTTAGATAAATCAAGGTTTAGATTTCTTTCAAATTGCTGTAAATCACCTGGTTCAAAGTTTCTCTGAGAGAAGGGTCCCCAAGAAGGATTTAAGGTGTTCAATAATAAATATTTGATTTTATTATAACCAAAACTAGCACTAACGTCATAGTTGATACCATTATCCATTTGGCCTTTAACACCAATTACAGAACTCCAATCTATCTGGAAACCTTGTAATTCTGGTGTAAAACCAATTGGAAAAGCATCGCCCCAACTGAAATTTCCTTTAGAAGGATCTTGTGGGTCATTCGGTACAGGCGTTAAAACACCAGCTCTGTTTGGAGAGCGGTAGAAGAAACTGTATTGACCTTCTGTATCAGAATAGTTACCATGCGCATAAGCTTTTACACCATCTGCAATATCAACTCCAGCATTAAACATCGTACGTAGACCACTACTTTCTGGTCGTCCCCAGTTCATTACAGGATCTGGTACATTCGGTAAACCTATTGCAGCAGCATGTTGATTTCCTCTTTGTAATTCTTCATTAAAAGTATATTCTCCACTAACATTGAAAAATCCTTTTTCAGTTAAAGGCATCCCAAAATTCATCGCAATTTTATAATCTGTCTCTCCACCGTAGTTTCTACCATACCATTGACCTACTTGTGCTTGTACTTCTGCACCGTGGTTGGCATCTTTTAATAAGAAGTTGAATACCCCTGCAATTGCATCAGAACCATATTGCGCAGCTGCACCATCTCTTAATACCTCTAAGTTTTTAACAGCGATACCTGGAATATGTCCAATATCAACGGCATGTGCTCCTGCGTTCATTGCTGCACCAAAGTGTGAAATTAAAGAAGAACGGTGTCTTCTCTTAGAGTTCACTAAGACTAATACTTCATCAGGCGGTAAGCCTCTCAAAGAAGTTGGTCGAACAAATGCCGCACCATCACCTGTTAAAGGCGTAGCAGAGAAAGAAGGAATAATGTTTTTTAAGTTCTCCGTTAAATCACCATTACCAGACTTGTCTACTACTTCTCCTACAAAGTTATCAATTGGAACAGGAGAAGAGATAGCCGTCCGAGGCTTAGAACGAGTACCCGTCACTACAACATCTCCCAATAATACACCTTGAGATAAGACAAAATCTAAAGTATTAGACCCAGCATTTGCTGTTACATTTGACTGCATTGTCGCATATCCTGTATAAGTAACTTCTATTGAATATCCGCCTGGAGCTACATCTAATGTGTAATTACCATCGAAATCAGTTACAGTACCTGTCGTTGTTCCATCGACTCTTACTGTTGCCCCGATAAGTGGACCGTCTTCATCTGTGATGGTACCCGATATGGTAGCTTGTGCTTGTAAGCTTACGGAGAAGCATACTAAAGCCATCAGAGAAAGGAAATTTCTAAGTAAAACTAGTTTTTTCATATAAAGAGTTGATAGGTTAAAATTTCTTATGCAGTTTGGAATTTCATCCTTGGAAGGAGAAAACAACTAATGATTCCAGAAATGTATAAGAATATTAGAATGAGTGAATAATGTAGAAGTATGATTTGTGGTGATTAACCAATAAGAATTGAATGCAACCTACGGAAAAGAAAGCGGAATTTTAATTTATAGTTTATTTTTTTTTAAAATATGATTTTATATAAAAGCATAAATTAGAATATTTTTATACTTTTATTGAAAACTTTTTTTATATCATTAGTTCATAATTTATTAAAAATCAAATAGTTATAAATAACGATAATAATATATAATATTGACGAATTACTAAGTTATTAAGTATGTATTTTGTTAGGATATACGGAAATGTTTTACCTAATTCCTAAGTAAAATACTACCAATCCTCCACTGTACCAGCTACTCGAGTTTCTGTTCCTTCCTGTTTTCTAAGAGAATCTCCTAATTTTAATCGAGCTTTATCCGCAATGGCATTAATAGTAGCTATTACTACTGGATGCTCCATGGCTACATTTTTAGATTCTTCCATATCAAGGGACAAATCATATAACTCAATCTGTGTCAGCGTATTTTGATCATAATCAATTGGTAATCCATCAGCGCTACCTTTTCGACCATTTAAACTTCTGTAGACATGTGGGAAATACATTTTCCATTGTTTATATCGAATGCCATGTAATTCATTCGTTTTGTAATAAAAATAATAAGCCTCTTGAGGACTCTGTGTAGACGTCCCTGTCCATATATCCCAGACGCTTTTACCATCAATGATGTTTTTCGGAAGTGGCGTGTTGGTGATCTGTGCTATAGTCGGTAAGAGATCAATATTCATCATTGGAATATTAATGGTTCGGCCACCTTTTATTTTGTTAGGATATTGGATAATACAGGGTTCTCTTTGTCCTCCTTCCCAAGCAGTTCCTTTACCTTCTCGTAAAGGAGCAGCACTACCAGAGTGGGTTCCATAATTTAGCCAAGGACCATTGTCGGAGGTGAAGATGACCAATGTATTATCTTCAATATTATGTTCTTTTAAAGTGCTTAGTATCTGCCCGACAGACCAATCTATTTCCATAATGACATCTCCATACAAGCCTCTTTTTGATTGACCTTTAAATTTATCAGAGACGTATAAAGGAACATGAGGCTGTGGATGTGCAACATATAAGAAAAACGGATTCTCTTTATTTTTGGTAATAAAATTTACACTTCTTTCGGTGATTTGAGTAGTTAGTAAAGACTGATCTATTAGGGTATCAATGATCTTTTCGTTCTCATATAATGGTAGTGGATCGAAATTAAATATAGGCCCTTGTTGTGGATGTAAAGGCCACATATCATTAGAGTAGGGGATACCGAAGTATTCATCAAACCCATGTTGTCTTGGCATAAATTTCGGATGATCTCCTAAGTGCCATTTTCCAAACATACCCGTTTGATAATTCTGATTTTTTAGCATTTCGGCAATCGTGACTTCTGATAAATTTAATCCTTTTTTACTCTTAGGCATCAATGCGCCATGCATCCCTATTCGATTAGGATAACAACCTGTCAATAGTCCTGCTCTTGAAGCGGAGCAAACGGCTTGGGCGGCATAAAAATCGGTTAGTCGTATGCCATCTTTCGCCATTTGATCTAAGTGGGGGGTCGCAATATCTGATGCTCCAAATACGCCAACATCCCCGTATCCTTGATCGTCTGTGAAGATGATAATGATATTTGGGTGTTCTTTGTTATTGTTTTTTTTGTTGACTGCTTCTTGATGGCAGGCACTTATTAAAATAGAAAAAAGGAGTAGGCCTAATAGTATTTTATGCATAGTTATTGACTTTTAATATTTCCTTACACTCATCACAATTAATAAATTTGATGACAAAGTGGTATTTGTTTAATGTAAATGGTCATAATGTATAGGTAAAGCTAAAATAAAGCTATTTCCTTTTTCGTTACATTTTTTTTAAAATGACTTCTAATATATTCTTAAGAATACAAGATATTGTTTTTTATATACTAAATTTATAGCTCCTATAGAAATGAATGTACGAATTAGACTATACATTCTTAAAGAACTTCAAAAAAAGAAACCATGTTATCAGAATTATTAAATGACCCAGCCACAGGAAAATATTTTGTTTTATCGACGATACTCCTTTTTGGTGCAATGGAAACCTTTGGTGGACATTATAAAAACACCACCCGTACCAAAGATGATTGGTTAGTAGAATGGGGTGGCTTTATGGTACTTTCTTTCTCTAGTTTTTTTGCATTATATGGAGTGATAACTCTAGGTAAAATGTTGTTACCTACTAGTTTTAATTCCTTTAATAGTATGTCCTTATGGCTAGCTGTTCCTGTATATATGATAGTCGATGATTTAGCGCAGTATTGGTATCATCGGTCTGCCCATGAATATGACTTTTTATGGAAACATCACAGACCGCATCATGCCGCTGAAGAAATGGGTATTATGGTTTCTTTTAGAAATTCTTTTCTCTATTATCTGTTTATACCTAATGTGTGGATTGCTGCTGTCTTTACTTTTCTTGGAATGATACCAGCTACCATCATTGGTTTATTCGTGAAGCAGTTGGTTGTTTTTACCTCTCATAGTACCGTTAGATGGGATGAATATATTTATAAAATAAAAGCATTAAGCCCTATTATGTGGGTGGTGGAAAGAATTTTTGTGACGCCTGCATTTCATTATGCCCACCACGGAAAATCTAAAGCAGATGGTATTAGTGATCCAAATGGTAATTTTGGAAATGCCTTCACTATCTGGGATCAGGTATTCGGTACGGCTACTTTTACTAGACAATTCCCTACAGAATTGGGTTTGCAAACTAATCCAAAAGATAGTTGGTCTGCTCATTTATTCTATCCTTTTATTAAATCGGATAAAGCAGGAAGTGAAATTGCTAAAGGCTTTAAACGAACCTCTACTGCTACGCTAGAGGCGATGCCGATGGAACTGGAGGCAGGTACCTATTTATGGTGTCAATGTGGTTTTAGTAAAAACGCACCCTTTTGCGATGGTGCACATCATGGAACAAAAATTAAACCGATTGCTTTTGAAATGAAGAAAAAACGGACGGTGAAAATATGTAATTGTAAACATACGAAGACAGGACCTTTTTGTGATAATACCCATTTGGAATTGGAAGGTGCGGATTTAGCTAAGCTAGCTCCAATGCCAGCTGTGGTTAAGAGTTAATTTGAATTGTTATGTTCTTGTTCAGTCAACAATTACCTCTTTTAAATTTAAGTAAGTGCTAGGACAAAATTAAACTACTATTTCTAAACACATAGGCA
>JALZWC010000569.1 GCA_023300255.1 Saprospiraceae bacterium
AAGGAACCGTAGCCCAGCTATGCTTAATTTTTTAGCATTCCTTAGAAGAAAAAATGTCTAGCTTAAAACGACCAATTTATTCTTACACTTTGCCTTATAGTTATCTTTAGAACTATTAAATTTATCTTACCCTGTCTATCATCCTCTCTTTCCTACGTAATAAAGCAACACTAATATTCATAATTAAAAGCCCGAAAATTAATAAACCCCATTCACTCATTGTTGGGATACGTTCGGACATACAATCTACTTGATTACAAACAGGTGCAAAAGTAGTAGATGGAGTAGTGGTCACATTTCCTCCTTCTAGAACTGAGAAAGTCGGCAGTATCCCGGAAGGTCTCCAATAATTTAATTCGTATACGCCTAGACTCGTTTCTACTATTCGCGTTCCATTTGCGCCAATGATAGGTGTGCTTAATAGGCCACCACTACAAGGGACTGCAACATAAAAATTACTAGCTTCTGCTACTCTTATATCTAGCCCAGTCGGAAGTACTCCTTCAGAAGGAATTCTCATCACATCGTGAAAATATAGTAAATTGCCAACCAAGCAATTTTGTGGATTCTCACAATAACAAGGATCGCTAAAAGTGAGTATGTTTTTTGAATTGAAACTCATCTTATTAAGACAAGAAGCACATTTTCCTCCACAGTCGATGCTCGTTTCACTTCCATTTTGAATACCATCAAAACAGGTAGCACAGGCCGTACATTCGCCTCCGCAATCAATATCTGTTTCTTGTCCATTTTGAATACCATCGGAGCAGGTAGAGCAGGCCGTACATTCGCCTCCGCAATCAATATCTGTTTCCTGTCCATTTTGAATACCATCAGCGCAGGTAGCACAGGCTGTACATTCGCCTCCACAATCAATCTCCGTTTCTTGTCCATTTTGAATACCATCAGCGCAGGTAGCACAGGCCGTACATTCGCCTCCGCAATCAATATCTGTTTCCTGTCCATTTTGAATACCATCAAAACAGGTAGGGCAGGCCGTACATTCGCCTCCACAATCAATCTCCGTTTCCTGTCCATTTTGAATACCATCAGCGCAGGTAGGACAAGCCGAACACTCGCCACCGCAATCTACTGCTGTTTCTTGTCCATTTTGAATACCATCCGAACAAGTAGGACAGGTAAAACATTTGCCGCCACAATCGACAGCGGTTTCTGTACCATTTTGAATACCATCACCACAAGTAGCAATAGGTGTCATACTAATATTAAAATCAAATCCTTGATCGCTCCATCGATCATCCCATTCTATGTAATAGGTTTTTCCTTTTGTAATAGGAAAATCAAGAATTTTAGAGGCTGTACCATTAGGGGTAAAGTCGCTATTACTTCTTTTACAATCATCATCAGATTCTGCTATTTTTTGTAAGGTTTCACAAGCGCCTTCGTATAAGAACAATCTAGTATCAACAGCTCCGCCACAACTCTCAATACTTAGCGTTCCACTATAATCGGGTGTCATTACATACCAATTGGAATGCATGGCGGAGGAATTATTAGCCCCAAAGCCAGACGTAGGACCAGGGTTCGTATAGGTACCAGAAGTTCTAAGTGCTACGGCATTAGTACATACTTCTAGAGCCCCTCCGAGGCAAGGAGCACAATCGCCACCGCAATCAATATCTAGTTCATTACCGTTCTGAATGCCATCACCACAAAGGCTAGCACATGGCGCACAACTAGACCCACCGCAATCAACACCGACCTCATCTCCATTCGCAAATCCATCTCCACAGTCCGCAGCGATTCCACTATTATTACATCCTTGGGCATTTAAAAAGGATAGCCTAGCCCCATTTATTTCGAACAAAGATCTCATTCTAAGTTTCTGCCCGACTGTAAATAAGTTCATACAGGCATCATCCGAATAGTCCATAAAATTTTGAAACATATCAGGTAAGTCTACACCAGTTGTTTCTGTACAGCTATTTTTACTCGGATGGACACATGGGGCGCTGTCTACATTCGCACCACTTGCTAAGGGCGTATCAGCAACACCATCATCTACTCCGCAACCACCATCTCCCCATATGTGTAATAAGTTGAGCCAATGCCCAACTTCATGAGTAGCTGTTCTACCTAGATCAAAAGGCGCTAGTGCCGTACCTGTGGTCCCAAAATTTTGGTAATTAATGACAATACCATCGGTACTAGCATTTCCTCCAGGAAATTGTGCGTAGCCCAATAAATTACCAGCTAAATTGCCTACCCAAATATTTAAATAAGTGGCTGTATTCCAAGGATCTTTTCCTCCTAATTGACTTTGTTTTATTTGATTATCTATACTAAATGTGCCAATGTTAGTAGACGTACGTGTGATACCATTAGTTGTAAATCCATTAGGATCGACATTAGCCAAACAAAAAGAGATTTCTGTATCCGCAGCTACATCTAAGAATTCAGCGGGCGTGTTATTAGCATCTGCATTTTTCCTTCTATAATCTTCGTTGAGGACTTGGATTTGGGAGTGAATCTGGGCATCACTTATATTTTGTGCAGCTGTTTCGTATAAAATGTGAACCACTACAGGTATCGTAATGACGGTTGGTGCCATTGAATGGGCTGGGGCATTAGCGCTGGTTGGCATTTGCCGTTCAATCTCTTCCATATTATCCTTAATGTCAGGATTTTTTTGGATTTGATCTTTCGTGTAGGCTGTCGTACCGCAAGTGCCTCTAGATTGGGCAGCAAGTGGTATACTATATAACAAGGAGACCAGTATATAGAGGACTATAATGTGTAAAGGATGCTTACTCAAGTTAATAGTGTTTGTTCAGTTCTGTATGGGAATCGCTAATAGACTTGTTTATTCGGGAGTAGGATAGGTTATTTCTTTCTTATTCCTTAAAGGGTAACAAGTCTAATCTTGAATCAGGAAATATAAAAGGGATAGCTATTTTTGGAAGGATGTAAAAGGAAGGTATAGTGTGGGTGTGTAACTTAACTTTATGCAAAGTAAGGGTTTAGCTTATTAAAGTCAATAATTTTAAACAACATAATATAAAAAGGCGCATAGAATTTAATTCTATGCGCCTTTTTTCTTGAGTATAAACAACTTCAATATCTGTATGATCTACCAACAAATCTCGTTGTGCTACAATTTATTTTATTGCATAAACAGGATACTGGCGCTTAATTAATTCATAGCTACCAAATAAAACACCTGAAAAGAATAAATCTCCTGTAATAGTATTCAAGAAAAATGGAATACCAGCTACATATGCTTCTCCAAGACCAAGTAATGTTTTTGGATATAAGGGATTGGCCCACCAAGAACCCATATTAGTCAATAAGAAAAAGATAGAAGAAGCTATTAAACTAGCTAAAATAACATTGCTAACTTTTACTTTCTTTATAACAGAAGTACCCATAATAGCAATTAAAATAAAAGCAGCATATACCATTGGCATTCCCATCCAAGAGAAGCCATCATAATAAGCACCATATACGATATTGTTTAAGATCAAATCACTGATCCACAATGCTACTAATGGAATAATAAATGCTAAATGTTTTTTCTTAAAGTGGGCTGCACCAAATAAGGCCATGCCTCCAATAGGAGTAAAGTTAGGCGGATGCGGTAGTAATCGACTCAATGCAGCTACTACAATTAATATGGCAACAATAATAAAGCCTGGATTTTTCTTAAAATTCATAATTATACTTATCAAATGCGTTAGATTATTCAAAAAAATGGTATAGGAGATTTGGTAATTTTGTTATCAAGTCTCCTATTTTGACGAGTAGCATCGCTACAACCCTTATTTAAGGCAAAGAGTAAGAATAAATTGGTCGTTTTAACCTGCCCAGCAAGCCCGTCCGCTTTGCGGTCTGTCTAAAGCCAGATAGATTCACTTGCTCTGCAAGCTCCTCCTCTAAGAAGTCCTGAAAAAA
>JALZWC010000570.1 GCA_023300255.1 Saprospiraceae bacterium
AAAATGAAGCCGTAGCCCTGCTATGCCTTAATTTTGAAGATTCTTTACAAGAAATAATAACTACGCCATAACGGGTACTTTATTTCTTACCTACTCCCTTAAACAAAAAAAGAGCCTGGGAGAAAATCTCCCAGGCTCTAAAAGCAATAAACTTTATTAAGAATTACTTATTCAGTAACCACTATCAATTTCTTTGATAATGTATTACCATTGCTATCCGTAACACTTACATTGTAAGCGCCAGGTGCAGTAGTAACATCTGAGAAAGTTAATACTCCTGTATTACTAGTTAAATCACGTTCAACTAACACCGAACCGTTAGCAGAAAATATTCTAAGAATACCTCCGTCTGCAGTTGGCAATTCGTAACGTACATTTAATGGCATCGTCGCTAAGCGAGGATTTGGAAACATACTGAATGCAGTTTGACCTGCAATAGCAGCACTATTGATACCTGCCAATGTAAAGTAATCATAATCAGAAGGAATTACTTCTTCTGTAGTAGAGATAGAACCTGTTGCCAGAGTTGACTTATTAATGCTGCTAGTAGCAACATGAGAAGCATTACCTACTGTATAAGTGTCAAATGTAGAAGATAACACCTTCCACTGACCTCTTTTCCAGCCAACAATACTTAACTTACTCAAGTCTTCTTGAGTTAATTCGCCAACCTTACTATCCTTACCCCAAGTAAAAGTAACATTCGTTGCTTTTTGCCCTTCGATTTCCCAGTACTCCACGTCACTGACTCTTTCAACAACGATTTGACCTTTCACATCGCCAGCTCTATTGGCAGTACCCTTAACTACTTTAGCCGGGTTTCTGTCAAAATATGCTGCGCTAGTTAAAGCTGCACCGTTAATTGAAACTGGTCGAAATTTACCGTTGTCACCAATAGGGAAAACAAAAGGATCATCATGATAGACTCTAACATAACCATCAATGAATTGAACATCAGAAGCGCCAGACCAGCTACTTCCTTTTGCAAAATTCACATAGCCATGAGAGCCATTTTTAGCAGTCGAGATCATACCAGGGTTAACCCCAGTTCCACCTTTGATAAAACTATGTTCACCAAAAATAGATACAAAAGCTTGCTCTGGAATGAAAATGTTGCTTACTGAACTAGATTGCGCAGTTGCGTCTAGGCAAATACCTAAAACAAATACGGTAACCAAGCCAGCTAAAAATTGATTTAATTTCAACATAAGCTATTTTATAAATGCAGGAGGCCCGAAGACCCCCTGCAAGTTATATTATATATTAAAACAACAAAGTCACCAAGATAGACAAACCTTCTGTCCAAGCAGCAGCATCATCAGTTCTAACAAAAGAAACTGTGAATTCACTATTTGAAACATTACTAGTAAGTGTAGACGATAAGTTTACGCCATTACCAGTTTGATTCATCGTTTGGATCAACGCAGCTAAAACATCCCGGTTTACTGCACCAGGGAAAGAATACTTGACAGTCATACCAGCATTACCTGAAGTAGACAAACCAACAACTTCCCATGTTACATTACCAAAACCAGCTACAGCAGAAACTGCACTAGATCCTACAGAAACAGCACTACGTGCTGGAACTGGGAACTGAGTAACAGTTGCACCACCTGATGTATTTACATCTCCTGCTGGTCCTTGTGGACCTTGTAAGCTCGCAATGAAATCAGCTACTGAACCTACATTACCTAAAGACAACCAAGCTTGGTAAGCTGATTGACCTGAAGCACCAGTTGCACCTGTTGCACCTGTTGCACCAGTTGCACCTGTACCTCCTGCTCCACCTTGAGGGCCTTGAGGACCTGCTGGACCTGTAGAACCTTGAGGACCTGCTGGACCTGATGGACCTGCTGGTCCAACTGCACCTTGACCACCTGAAGCACCTTGAGTACCTTGAGGGCCTTGAGCACCTTGAGGACCTTGAGCACCTTGTGGGCCTGCTGCACCTGCTGGACCTGCGATAGAAGATAAGAATGCTGTAATACTACCTGAGTTACCTGCAGATAGCCATGCTTGGAATGCTGATTGACCTGTTGCGCCTGTTGCACCTGTCGAGCCTGTTGCTCCTGTTGGACCTTGAGGACCTGCTGGACCTGAAGGACCTGAAGGACCTGAAGGACCTTGAGCACCTTCTGGACCTGCACCACCCTGTGGACCTGCTGAACCTTGAGATCCTTGTGGACCTTGTGGGCCTTGCGCACCACCTGGACCTTCTGCACCTTGAGCACCTGCTGCACCATTAGCACCTTGAGGACCTGCTGGACCTTGAGCACCTGATGGGCCTTGAGCACCTTGGATAGAAGCAAGGAATGCTGAAATAGAACCAGAGTTACCTGCAGCTAACCATGCATCAAATGCTGATTGACCTGCTGGGCCTTGAGCACCTGCTGGACCTTGAGCACCTGCTGGACCTTGAGCACCTGAAGGACCTGCTGGACCTTGAGCACCTGCTGGACCTTGAGCACCTGCTGGACCTACTGCACCTTGAGAACCTGCTGCTCCTGCTGGACCTGAAGGACCTGATGGACCTTGAGCACCCTGAGCACCGTTAGCACCTGAAGCACCTTGAGCACCTGCTGCACCCATTGAACCTGCTGGACCTGCTGCACCTTGAGCACCTGCATCTCCTGCTGGGCCTTGAGCACCTGCTGGGCCTGTAGAACCTTGAGCACCTGCTGTACCTTGTGGACCTTGTGGACCTGCTGGGCCTTGAGCACCTGCTTCTCCTGCTGCTCCTTGAGCACCTGTAGCACCTTGTGGACCTGCTGCGCCTGCTGCACCGTTAGCACCTGAAGCACCTTGAGCACCTGAAGCACCTTGTGGACCTGCTGCTCCTTGAGCACCTGCTAAACCTGTGTCACCTTGAGCACCTGCTGCACCTGTAGCTCCTTGAGCACCTGCTGCACCTGTAGCACCCGCTGGTCCTGCTGGACCTTGTGCACCTGTTGCACCTGCTGCTCCGTTTGCACCATCATTTCCTGCTGCACCTGTTGCACCTGCTGGTCCTGCTGGACCTTGAGCACCTGCTGCACCTGCTGCTCCATTAGCACCTGCTGCGCCTTGCTCACCAGTTGCACCTGTTGCACCCGCTGGTCCTGCTGGACCTTGTGCGCCATTAGCACCTGCTGCTCCATCGTTTCCTGCTGCGCCTGTTGCACCTGCTGGGCCTGCTGGTCCTTGTGCGCCTGTTGCTCCTTGAGCTCCTGCTGCACCTGTAGCACCCGCTGGTCCTGCTGGACCTTGTGCGCCATTAGCACCTGCTGCACCATCATTTCCTGCTGCGCCTGTTGCACCCGCTGGGCCTGCTGGACCTTGTGCGCCATTAGCACCTGCTGCTCCATCGTTTCCTGCTGCGCCTGTTGCACCTGCTGGGCCTGCTGGGCCTTGTGCGCCGTTTGCACCTGCTGCTCCGTTTGCACCATCATTTCCTGCTGCGCCTGTT
>JALZWC010000571.1 GCA_023300255.1 Saprospiraceae bacterium
CGCCCATCCGCTTTGCGGTTCAGGAGCTTACACTCCTTCATCTTAGCGTAAAAAATGACTAGCTTAAAACGACCAATTTATTCTCACTTTTTGCCTAAAGCAAAAACTAAGAACAAAATAAGCTACCCTAAATTACGAACTTATTCCATACACATTCCTAAGGCATACTAATATCCGCAGTAACCGGAAAATGATCAGAATAAGTAAGTGCTTTTACCGTCTGGTAATTTTGAAAATGTAACCTATCGTCAGCTAGAATATAGTCGATTCTCAGAAAGGGAATATTTCCTCGAAAAGAAAATCCTAAACCTTTTCCCTGTTCCGTAAAACCATCCGTTAATTGCCTTGTAAACTTATTATATATATATGATATAGGAGAGTCATTAAAATCTCCGCATACAATTACAGGATAAGGACTCTCGCTAATATGTTGTAGTAATTTGTCGGTCTGTTGTACTCGTTTTCTACTTCTATAAGCATACTGAACAAACATATTTTTTAGCAAATATACTCTTTCAATGAAATTATGCTCTTTCTGATTAATCATTACAGCGGCGGCATTGGTAATATGATTAGATTCGAGGTGAACATTATATAATCGAACGATTTTATCCTTGACTGGGACATCTACCCAAGAACAGGAATTAATGGAATTTTCAAAGGTAACTTGCCCTGTCTTGATAAAAGGAACTCTAGAAAAAATCATAGTTCCTTTATTACCAAAAGAATGTGGAAATTGTAATTCCTTAACGAGCATCATGCGACTATTATAATCAACTTCTTGGGCACATAGATATTGGCTATCTCCAAGATGTTCAATAATATTTTTTACAGCGTCTGGTTGGAATTGTCTATTTTCTATAGCTATATAATCAAAATTCTTTACATTATAGGAACTGATTGTTGTCCCATCTGCAATTGGAACGACTGGGGTGTTGAAATAGGAAGTACCTATTATCGCACCTAAATGTTGAATGCCCAATAAGATCGCAACTAAAGATAATAGCGCATACTGGCGATTAGTTTTAGTAAAAGCCCAACCTGCTATAAAGAGTATATTTGTTAGAATTAAGATAGGATAAAACAAACCCAATAGTGGAATCTTTCTAATTTCCAGTGGATTAAGATATGGAATGATATAAGTCAATGCCAATAATAAGGCACTACCTATATTCAGCACTAAGAATAATGTTCGAAGCATTTTTGTTGTTATCTATTCAGGGGATAATTTGTTCAAGTTGTTGTTTTGTCGTTACTTAACTTCTTTTAAATTTAAAATCTTGATATTAAATATTAGTACAGAATTAGCAGGGACCGATACGCCTTTTTCATAAATAGGTCTTGGACCATAGGCTAATTTAGAAGGGACTAACAATATTCCTTCACTTCCTTGATTAAAAAATTGTAAGCCTTCTTCCCACCCATCAATGACTTTACCTTTGCCTAGTGTGAAGGAAAAAGGAGCAGCTTTCGTTTTCTCAAAAGGATTGCCATCTGTTAGGAAACCTTCATATTGTACTTGTAGCTCGTCTCCTGGTTGAGCAAGTGCGCCTTTCCCTTTTTTAGTAATGACATAGCTTAAACCAGAATTAGTTCGTTTAGTTCTCAATTTATTATTTAAAGCATATTCCTGAATACGCTTTTTATCGACGATAAATTGTTCTTTTATCTTCTTTTGATAGGCTATTTGCTCTTTCTTCTCTAAGCCCAACATGTAGTCGTTGTATTCCTTTTTATTTAAAATTTTAATAATTTCTATATCGTATATGAGATCGGTATTGGGAGGGACAATTGTACCTGCACCTCTTTTTCCATAACCCATATCTGATGGAATATATAATGTACCTTGACTACCGACAGGGAAGAGGGTCGTTCCTAAATCCCAGCCTCTAATGACTTGATTATGGCCTAATTGGAAGACAAATGGATCAGATGGGTCAGATTCTTCAAAAATAGCTCCATCTAATAATTTAGCGGTAAAATTTAACATGACATAGTCTCCTTTTTTAGGAGTGGCGCCGTTCCCCTTTTTATCTAACTGATAATAGAGACCATAGGCCTGCTTAGGTTGGATATCTTTATCCATTAAAAAGGCATCAATGGAAGCACTTTGAGTAAATCCAATGTGTGCTAAACAACAAAATAAAGCACAAAAAAAAGTAATCCTTAAAATCATAGTAATTTTTTTTCTTATATTTAAATGTCCAAATTTGATACCACTTATGGAGATTTGTATATAATTAGTAAAAAATTAACCTAAGTTGTTTAAGTATTTACAGAACTGTTCAGTAGTTACCAAAATAGACAGCCTTTCTTATGTAGAGAAAAATGGGCGGATAGCAAAGCTACCCACCCAAATAGTAGTCTTGAAGTTGGGGGGAAACGACAAGCCATCTATATTAGTTAAGGAAGGAGAAAAGAATACCTTGTAATAAGGGAGGGATTATTCTTTACTCATTCCTAGACATTTTATTTTTTTGTTATTGATAAACGTTTATTTAAGTATTCGCTATAAGATTCACTTTGTTCGATAGCTTGTTCTATGAACATATTTCGAGGCAAAGCCTCTAATTGTTCGGAAGCTTGTTGAAAGTAAAAGAGCATTTTTTGAATCATCTGCTGTTCATTCTCAGGAGTTAAAGAAACCTGAGATAGTGCAACTGCATAATTGAAATAATTGTAAGCGCAATTTTCTAGTTGAGTATCGAATAAATCAGTCAATTCATCAGCCACCTCGCATAAATCAATCATTTGTAATTGAATCAATAATAAGGAATCAATATTTTGAGCACTTTGTAATTCAATTGCCAAGTCTGATAAATATTCTTGATATTCTATTTGAGTGTGGCCTAATTCTTTTCTATTATCCTCCGTTGGATTAAATTGATACGCACTAATCGCTTTCAGAAGTAGTTGATCATGGTATGTTAGTGTAGCGTAATTAGTTACAGAATCAAAAATAGCTGTACAATTACTATTTTTAATAGTTATCAACATACTATCTGTTGATAACTGAAAAGTTTTAATAGAAATTGGGCAATCTAATAATTGCCATTGAGGATTAGCAGGTAAATGATTCGTAATGAAATTATTCGGAGTGGTACAAAAATACTTTTCTCCAAATTTTTCATAAAAATCACTCGGACTATCCAATAAACCACTATCCCAAGTAGCATCTAACAGATACCAACGATCTTCAATCTGTACGGCATTCCATGCATGAGTTGGGTACTTTAAAAAAGGCATTCCATTTAAAGAAGTCTTCACATATCCAGATATAACGGTTGCAGGGATATTGGCTATTTCACACATACTTTTTAATAGCGTCGAATAGCCCCAGCAAATGGCTTTTTTTCTTGTTAGAATATCTTGGTTGTTCTTATTTATTCTTTTTTTATTGTCAATAGCTGCTACGTCATACTTAATAGAATGAATAAGCCATAAATAAATACTTCTAAGTTTTTCTGCTTCTGTTTGAGCTGGTTGAATTAAATATTTTGTTAATCCCTCAATATCTGTATTTAGTGTAAAGGGGACTTTTTGAATATGTTGTAAGAGTAAACTATCTATTGTTGTTTGACTCCAGATATTAAAACTCCAAAGGAAAAAAAATAAAAGAGTAAATAAGTTTTTCATAAGTCAGGAAGCTTTTTCAAAATAACAATGTAGTGAATTAGAGAGGAACGGAGTATCGTAAACTAAGTGTATCTCAAAATTATCCTACTTTGTATGACTATTGACAAACTCTAACTAAAACCTAATTTCCTCGATCTATTAATTTTTCTAATGCAGATAAATGCATTTCAAAAGCCGTTTTTCCTTTTGAGGTAACCTGATAAGTAGTCTGTGGTTTTTTTCCGACAAACTGTTTCTGCACCAAAATATAGGCCTCTTTTTCTAAAGCTTTAATATGACTAGCAAGATTTCCATCCGTTAACTCCAATAATGTTTTTAAAGATTTAAACTCCACCCAGTCATTAACCACTAGAACAGACATGATCCCTAATCGAATACGATTATCTAATTTTGTTTCTTTTAATATAGAAAGTATTTCTTTCATTTTGTCCTTAACCTATTATCGCATCTTGTTTAAATAAGGGATTTTATTTATCCCCAACTTCTGTTATTCGTATTTTCGATACATCGATATTCCATAAAAAATATGTAAAAATCCAAAACCAAAAGCCCAAAATTCTAATCCATAAGGAAGAAAAAATAAAGCAATTAATCCTAAACCTAATTCAAGGTATCCCAGATTACGCATATCACCATAGGTGAATTTGCTAGAATTTAGCAAAGCTAATCCATAAAAAATTAGGGTAGTTGGTGCTAATAATCCTATAAGATGATGAGAGAGCAGCGCTAGGCAAAAGATACCTCCTGCCGCAAGAGGAACTAATAAATTAATTAATAATCTACGAGTGAGGGCATCGTTTATTCCTACTTTTTGTCCTTGCTTTTTAGCGTTACGGAAAGTAAAATAAATACCGAAAATAGTTGCACCAGTTATAACAAAAAAGGCATTTAATATAAAAAAAGAAACATAGTTTAATCCCCATTTTTTTATTTGAAAAGCTTCTTCATAATATACACTCTTCGATTCAAAAGGTACTGTTTCTAGAAATATATAAACAAAACTTACACCTATTAATGCAATGATACCTACAGCAATTCCTGATAATCCACTTAAAGAAATAAAGCGGGTAGATCGCTCCATTAAAGATCTAATTTCTTCTAAGGTAGCAGAGGGGTTATTTTCTTGATTCATTACCATTATTGAAATTTTCATGAGTCAATTGTTCTTTATTGAAAAGAACTTTGAAAGACAAAGTAAGTTCTTTTTTTTATGATATGCAAGTTGTTTGCCTTCTCGGATCTCACCCTGTCTGGCGACTCGACACGTCCGAGGCGACTCTTGCTCAATTACTCTGCAGTTCTGTATAGTTTGTTTTTTAACAAAAAAGCGCCTAATATCAAGGATATTAGGCGCTTTTCGATTTTTTTTAAACTAAAAGTAGGTTCGTTA
>JALZWC010000572.1 GCA_023300255.1 Saprospiraceae bacterium
AGATTCACTTGCTGTGCAAGTTCATCTTCTAAGAAAATCTAAAAAATGAACCGTAGTACAGACTATGCTTAATTTTTTAGCGCTCCTTACAAGAAAAAAGGTCGGCGCATTCTGGTTCAACTTATTTAATTCTCTTCACTTAGTGAAGGAAAATAAATAACCTAGACCATTATACTTGTCCTTTTTCCTTCTAAGGATACTTCAAAAATCCTTACGTAGCTAGGCTATGTGGGGTTTTTTAAGCATCCTTACAAGAAAAAATTACTACCTATTATGGTCTATCTTATTTAATTTCCTTCACTTAGAGATAGATTTCGTTTGAAATTGACGAATTTTCGTTGTTTTCTAATCGAAATGCATCTCTAGTCTTTATGACATGAATCGGCCTTTTGCCATCACTAAGAATTGCCATACCAAATAAAGGCAATAAGAGCCGCTAAAAGAATCCATCTATAAGCATACCAACGAATTAATGCATGTACGACTAGTTGTTCTAGGATATGCATGGCAAACCATTCTGTACTACCAGATTTAAAAATATCTCTATTAACATCTCTCAATCTACGGTCTACATCGTTGGAAATACCAATTTTTACATGTGCTTGGGCCCATTGTCCTTTGTTGATTTTCTTAGTCATAGTAAAACGGGATTTACGGAAATGTTGGTGTAAGCGTTTTTCAATCTTTTCTGCATTCCACATTTTCTTTTTTACGATTAATTCAGCTTGATCATGAGAGACTCTTTTGAACAGATAGACATATCTAATTTTTTTCACGGGTAGTATTTTAACTTAGAAGTTGTTTATAGAATGTAGCTTAGCGTCTAAAACTCCTATTAGTCGGACACAATTAAATTACTATTATTAACCACATAGGTAGATAGGTCACATAGGCTGTCTAACTATGTGACCTATGTACCTATGTGGTTAAACACAAGTCTAATTAATTTATAAGGTTCTGGGAATTATTTTTTAAGTAGCATAGCAGAGTTACGGTGCTTAAAAAAGACTTTTCCAGATTCTCGTAATAGGAATTCTTGGTACTGAAATACAACCCTATCTATTAGTGCGCATTAGATTAATACGTTTTGTAGTAAAAAAAGTTTAAATAAAATTATTTATTTATAAATTTACCTGAAAGTCGGTTAAGAAAGGACTTTATTCTAAGCATATATAGAACAAACTTTAAAAATACATGGTATAGAATCGTCATGTATGTAATAATGCCGACTTTCAATTCTGTAAAAAAAATAGTACTTTTGGCCGACTACTTATAACACTATTTATATTCAAATCAATTGGCAAAATTATTAGGCCATACTTTCAACTCTTATAGATAAACCCCTCCACTTACAAATAACAGATACCTTTCAACTCGTTTTACACCATCGTACATTAATTCATAACAATTAATTATTGGAGTTCCCCCCACTTCAATAGGTAAGTATGTCTAGGAAGTAGCTAGAAATCAATGGTTTGCATATAGTGTGCCCATTCATTTCTTATCACTTCTGTACTTGCTTAACTAGAGCTAACTATGTTCAAACCATTCTTACACATTAAGTGGGAGGCATTCCTGTTTCTATTTCTTATTGGACCATTCGCTTTATTTGCCCAACTACAAGTGGAGCCAGAAAGAAGTAATGCAACTTATGAAATAGGGGAAATGGCGACATTTCGAGTCGTTTCCAGTATTACAGGAACAGCTAACTACACCATTTCTTTTGATGATAAAACCCCGGCCTTAGCAGAAGGGACTATTGAATTAGTGGCTGGAGAGTCGAAGACGGTATCCTATCAGCTGAATGAGCCGGGGGTTATTGTTTGTACAGTGAAAATGGGAGATTTTTCTGAACTTGCTGGCGTTGCCTACCAACCATTAGATATACAACCATTCATAAGTGAACCTGCTGGATTTGATGCTTTTTGGGATCAAGCTAAGGCAGAATTGGCAACTATACCAATAGATGCTGATACTAGTTTTTATTTAGTGAGTAGGGAATCAAGGGCTTATCGCTTAAATTTAGGGCATATAGATGGGCGACGTGTATGGGGATATATAACTGTTCCTAGTGGTCCTGGCCCTTTTCCAGGAGTCGTAGAATTCCCGCCTGCTGGTACTTCAGGTTACTTGGCGCAACAAAATTTTCAATTAGCGGAGCGAGGAAACTTTTTGGCAGTTTCTATTTCCATTCATAATGTACCACCAGAGGAGATTGATCCAAATAGCTATCTGCCCAATGATATTATGGATCCTAAGACCAATTATTATAGATATGCAGTTCTTGCTGGAGTCCGTGCGATAGACTATCTACATAGTAGAAGTGATTTCAACCAAGAAGACATAGCCGTAATGGGTTTCAGTCAAGGCGGAGGATTGGCAATGATGGTAGCAGGAGTGGATGAGCGAGTAGATGTACTAGCAAGTAGTATTCCATCTCATTGCCAACATGGCGGTGTAGACGTAAACAAAGCAAGCGGCTTTCCATTTTATTTGCAAAGCATTCCACAAGACCAGAGAGCTACCGCAAGAGAAGCAACAGGGTTTTATGATAATAATAATTTTGTAAAACGATTCAAAGGGCCTTCTTGGGTGTTTTTGAATTATGAAGATTTGGTGTGTCCAGCAGCAACAGGTTTCTCTGTCTTTAATCAGTTAGAAGGACCAAAAATACTATTAAATACAATAGACTTAGATCATAATACGCCAGTTCAGTATTTTGAAGACTTATATAATTTCTTTAGACGGCATATTCCTGCTAGTCGGCAGGCTCCAAAGCCAGCTAGTGCGCTTGATCAAGGTTATGCGATCTCTGCTGGGACAGATCAGGATGTAGAGTTAGAAACTTCCGTTCAGTTAAATGGTTCGATGATATATAATGATAGAAGCAATTTTTTGTCAGATATAAAATGGAGACAAACTAGTGGACCAGATGGTGCAACGATTTCTGATGATAAAAGCTATACTACAGAAGTTCGTTTTACACAAGAAGGAGAATATACTTTTCAATTGATTGTAAATGACAATGAGTTATTAAATACCTCTAACCAGTATATTACCTTGGTAGATGAAGTGAAGATAAAAGTATGTACAGATAGAGATGGTGATGGTATTTGTTCTACTATGGAATGTAATGATAACGATAGTAGCACTTTTGCAGCAATAGGAGATGCCTGTGATGATAGTAATGCAGAGACGACAGATGATAGAATTCAAGATAATTGTAATTGTGAAGGAACATTAATAGTTGTAGAGGAACCAGTAGTAGAAGTGCCAATAATAGAAGTGCCAGTAGTAGATACCACTGAAGTAGTAGAGGAGGTAGAACCACTGATTATGGATACTACCCAAGTAGTAGAGGAGGTAGAACCACCGATTATAGATACTACCCAAGTAGTAGAGGAGGTAGAACCACCGACGATGGATACCATCGAGACAGAAGGGATTGATACGACACAAGTAATTGATATTGATATAGACACTATACAAGTGGAGGAAATAGATACTGAGATGGAAATAGATACTACTTTATTGGAGGAGATGGAATTAGATTCTATAGTAGATATGTCTTTGGATTCACTTGAAGAAGAGATTGTAGAATGTATAGATAATGATAACGATGGAATTTGTGCTGATTTAGATTGCGATGATCGAGATCCAACGCCTTGTTCTAAAGGGCTTATCTTTCCTAATCCTGCTCGAGATAGAGTAGTTATCAATCTAACAGAATTTGAAGGGAAACCGATTACCATTGGATTATATGATATGGGAGGGAATCTCATTAGTTTTGAAACAAAGGAGGACGTAAGCGCTCCTTCTGTCACTATGGATTTATCTCAAGTCACTAATGGCGTTTATTGGATTGCAGTTCGGACAAAAGGTATTCCACTTCGTACAGATAAGCTAGTTGTTTCTCGATTATACTAGAAATTAAGCCAAATTAGACTTAATAATCCCTAAAGCTTGTTACAGTTTTTTGGAATAAAGCCATTTAGAATAACCATTCTAAATGGTTTTATTTGTTTATGCTAGTCACTAAGGATTAAAAAATAAAAATTTACTAAAATTGGCCACTTTAAAACTGAATTATCCCTAATTATTAAATTTGTGAAGCGCAAATTAGAGTGATATGTAAGATTCAACATGATGTATTATTGTTTTGTTTTATGCGGTAAAATAAAATGTGACATCTTTTTTTGAATAGTAAAGTGTTGACTATTAGTGGTTTAAGTCACTATTGCACAATAAGGTCATTTGCCAAGCGTAAAAAAAAACTTGCGTCTAATGTTAATCACGCTTATATTTGTGACATCAGAACGGTTAATTACTACTAATCAAACAAACACATAAAAGAACCGATCTTTCTACAAACTTTCCCCCCTTTATTTTTTTCAATTCCCCCCTTCTAATTCAATTTCAATTTCCAATTTAGGGACAACTAAAAACAAACTAAGAACAACATTAATTTTCGATTTTAGGGACAATTAAAAACAAACTAAGAACAACATTCCTCCAATTTTTAAAACAGAATAGTAATAGACAATCCCACTTTAGTCTATCATTATTTTTGCAGGACTTAATAAAAGACACACACTTACCCCCTATTATTCCCCATACCCCCCTCTTGTTTATTTAGAACGATTTTAGAGTTGGCTTTTTTGGCGACTAGTCGACAAAAAGACCTTCTCTTTAGTCTAAATAAACACCTTCACAAAGACAAATAAGTAGGTTATTAATACGATGATGAACGAGAAAAAAAAGTCCAAGAGGACTATTTTTTGGAGAGAACCGCAAAGCGGGTGGGAGAGCAAGTATTAGTACTGAATAAAGAGATTAATAAGTAGGTTATTAATACGATGGGATTTACTTGATGGGACGTCTCCAAAATAGTTTGGAGACACCTCATTTTTTCACAAGT